>JAWOLC010000028.1:0-2779 GCA_033853925.1 Candidatus Eiseniibacteriota bacterium | reverse complement strand
GCGCTCCGGCGGCGCTCCGTTCACCGCCACGCGCTTGCGCCGCCCCCGCCGCTCGAACCCGACCGCCACCTCGCTCGCGCCCTGGGCGCCGCGCACCGCCCCGCGGACGAAGAACGCGTCTTCCCCGAAGCGGACAAGCCGCTCGTCCGGCGCGCCCCGGAAAGACCGGAAGATCTCGAGGTAGTAGAGGGCTTCCAGCAGGTTCGTCTTCCCCGCCCCGTTGTCGCCGATGATGGCGACGCCCGCAGCCGGAAAGCTCAGCTCCAGCTCCGCGAAGTTCCGGAACTGGCGCAGGCGCAGCTCGGCGTACGCGGCGGAGTCCGGGACGACACTCATCGTCGGACGAATATACCTCGCGCGCGCGCGCGTGGAAACACCCGAGGGGGCTGACGGAACGGCCTTCACCACGAGGGGCTCGAAGGGCACGAAGGTGCGAGAACCTCAACCGCGGAGCCGCAGAGGCACGGAGAACGCATCTTATTGTTCTTTTCCCCGTGGTCGCCGGTTGCCGGCGCTCCGGCCGGCCACCCGCGGCCGCCGGGTCAAATTGAACAAGATCCGTTCTTCGTGGCCGTTCTTCGTGTCCTTCCGAACTTCGTGGTTGATGTCGTTCCTCCGCGCCTCTGCGCCTGCGCGGTGGCAGTTCGAGCCCGAGCGCTAGCGTCCCCGGAACGCCGGCGGGCGCTTCTCCAGGAACGCGGCCATGCCCTCGCGCATGTCCTCGGTCGAGGCGAGCAGGCCGAAGAGGTTGGACTCGAAGCGGAGCGCATCCTCGGTGGTGGCGTGGTAGCCGTGGTCCACGGCCTCCAGCGCCATGGCCACGGCCACGGGGCCGTTGGCCATGATCTTGTGCGCGAGTCCCTGCGCGGCGTCCCTGAGCGCGGCCTGCGGGACCACGTCGTTGACCAGCCCGAAGCGGAGCGCGTCGTCGGCCGAGATCATCTCGCCCGTGAGGATCATCTGCAGCGCCCGGCCCCGGCCGACCAGGCGAGGCAGGCGCACGGTCCCGCCGTAGCCGGGGATGATCCCCAGCTTGACCTCGGGGACGCCGAAGCGGGCGTTCTCGCTGGCGATGCGGAGGTGGCAGGCCAGCGCCAGCTCCAGCCCCCCGCCCAGGGCGAAGCCGTTCACCGCCGCGATCACCGGCTTGCGCATGAGCTCGATGAAGCGGAAGGCGTCCTGCCCCCGGCGCGACACGGCCACCCCGCTCACCGGGCCCATCCGACTCAGCTCGGAGATGTCCGCCCCGGCCACGAACGCCTTCTCGCCGGCGCCGGTGACCACGATGGCCCGCACCGCCTCCTCCTGGGCCAGGGCGTGGAAAGCAGCGCCGATCTCCTCGACCGTGACGGCGTTCAGGGCGTTCAGCTTGTCCGGGCGGGAGACGGTGACGGTCGCCAGCCCTTCGGCCTGCTCGATGACCACGTAGCTGGGCATGAGTGCTCGCGCCTGTTGTGGGGGTGTTGCGAGGTCGGGGCAATATAGGCGCTTGGGCCCACCGGGCCCAACCGAGGCCCAGGGCAAGGGCAGAGGCTGACCCCGAGCAGAGCCCGGGCGGTCAGCGCCCGCCCCCGGCGCCGCGGACGATGCCCTCCACGGTGCGCGCGGGGTCCAGCCAGCGGTTCACCGCTTCCAGGATCGACCCGGCGGTCACGGCGCGGATACGCGCCTCGTGCTCGCGCAGCTCGGGCAGACCCTGGCCGAGGAGGAGCGCACCCGCGAGGTCCGAGAGCTGCGCGCCGTTGGTCTGCGAGCGGATCTGCCAGGCGCCGATCGAGTAGCGGATCGCGCGCTCCAGCTCCTGGGCCGTGACCGGCTCGCGCCGCACCCGCTCGAACTCCGCCAGCAGCCCCGTGCGCGCCTCCTCCTCCCGCTCGGGCGACGTGGCGATGTAGACCACGTAAGCGCCAGCGAGCCAGCGCGCCACCGGGTAGGCCGTGACGGTGTACGCCAGCGAGCGCTTGCTGCGCAGCTCCTCGAAGAGCCGGCCGCCCAGCCCGCTGATCACGTTGGAGAGCACCTGCAGCGGGTAGCGGTCCAGGTCGTTGCGGGCGGGGCCGGGAAAGCCGAGCACCAGCGCGGTCTGCGCCTTCCCCAGCTGCGCCGCCTCCTCGCGTGGCCCCGGCGGCCAGGCGGGCGCGCGCACCGGCGGCTCCTCCGCCGGGGCGCCGAGCGCAGTCAGCTCCCGGGCGATGGCCGCCGCCGCTTCGGCCGGTAGCACGTCGCCGACGACCAGCACCCAGCGCCGACCCTGGAGCACGCTGCGCTCGTGCCAGCGACAGACGGCGGCCCGGTCCACCCGGCCGACGGCGGCCTCCATTTCCGCCAGCGTGTAGCCGTAGGGTGTGCCCGCGAACGCCGCCTGGAGGAAGAGCTGCATCGGGTACTGATAGGTGTCGTCGCGCACGCGCTCGAGGTCGCTGAGCATGACCTTTCGCTCCCGCTCCAGCTCCGGCTCAGGCACCGCCGGGCTGAGCGCCACCTCCGCCAGCAGCTCGAAGCCGCGCTCGAAGTGCCGGCTCGGCAGCGAGAGCGACCAGCCGAAGGTGTCGGCGCCGACACTGGGCGAGATGCTCCCGCCCAGCCCCTCCGTCTGCTCGGCGATCTCCGCGGCGGAGCGCGTCCCCGTCCCCTTGACCGAGACCCGCCCGAGCAGCGACGTGATCCCTGCCTCCTCCGGCGATTCCCGCAGCTCGCCGCCCCGGAGCCAGATCGCCATCGAGACCAGCGGCGTCGAGCGCCGGGGCTTCACCGCCACCCGGCTGCCGTCGGGCAGCTC
>JAWOLC010000027.1:0-55561 GCA_033853925.1 Candidatus Eiseniibacteriota bacterium | reverse complement strand
CCTGGGTCATGCTCGTGGTGTCCGTCATCGTCGACGGCGGAGTCGTCGTCGTCGTCTCCTCGGTCTTCTTCTGGCCACAGCCGACCGCGGCGAGCGCGAGGGTCAACGCCAGGAGGGCGACCATCGCTAGGGCGAAGTTCTTCCGCATGCCTTTCCTATTCACCTCCTCTCGGTCTCGCCGCGCCGGAAACAAGAACCCCGGCCGCGGCCCATCTTCTCAAACGCTTTCTCAGGCTCTGACACGTCGAAGGGCAGTGCGACATTCACGACGTCCCTGCGCGTGAATCGCTGGATGCAGTCTTGGAAGGCGCGCGGCACTTCCATGTCGGGGCAGGAGCGCCTTGGAGAATCTGCGAGAACCTAGGGCGAGCCCTCCCCCTTGTCAACCCACTTCCAATGCCGAGACCGCCTCATCGGTTCCAAGCCGTTGGGCTCAAATGCCTTGGATGGCCTGATCGAGGTCATCGGCGAGGTCCGCCAGGTCCTCGATTCCCACCGAGAGACGCAGCAGCCCATCGAGGAAGCCGATCTTCAGTCGCTCCTCCCTGGGCACCGAGGCATGGGTCATGGAGGCAGGATGGCAGACCAGGCTCTCGACCCCGCCGAGGCTCTCGGCCCGGGTGAAGAGCTGGAACCGGTCGAACACCCGGCGTCCCGATTCGAGCGACCCGTCCCCCGGGATGAACGAGATCATCCCGCCGAACCCGCTGGCCTGCCGGCAAGCGAGCTCGTGCTGCGGGTGCGAGGCAAGCCCTGGATAGAAGACCTGCGAGACACCCCGATGCTGCTCCAGCCGCGAGGCCAGCGCCCGGGCGTTCTCCTCGTGACGCTGCATCCGCACTGCCAGCGTCTTGGTGCCCCGCAGCGCGAGCCAGCAATCCATCGGTCCCGGGACGGCACCCGCGGCGTTCTGCAGGAAGCGGAGCTGCTCGGCCAGACCCGCGTCGCTCGTCACGAGGGCTCCGCCCACCATGTCGCTGTGCCCGTTCAGGTACTTGGTGACCGAGTGCAGCACCACGTCCGCGCTCTGCTCGAGCGGTCGCTGGAAATAGGGGGTCATGAACGTATTGTCCACCACCACGCGGATGCCCCGACGGTGGGCCCGCTCACTCACCTCCCGGATGTCCGTGAGCTGCATCATGGGGTTGGTGGGGGTCTCGACGAAGAGTAGCTTGGTCTCCGGCCGGAAGGCGGCCTCAACCCGGTCGGCCCGGGTCGCGTCGACGAAGGTGAAGCGCAGCCCCTGGCGCTCGAGCACCTTGACGAAGAGCCGGTACGTGCCCCCATAGAGGTTGTCTCCGGCGACGACGTGGTCCCCGGCCGAGAGGGTCTGCACGAGGCAGTTCGTGGCCGCGAGACCCGAGGCGAAGCAGAACCCGTGGGCGCCACCCTCGAGTGCCGCCAGGTTTCGTTCCAGAGCGAAACGTGTGAGGTTGTGCGTTCGCGCGTACTCGTACCCCTTGTGCCTGCCCAGGGCCTCCTGCGCATAGGTCGAGGTCTGGTAGATGGGCACGGCCACGGCCCCCGTGGTGGGGTCCGGCTCCTGGCCCGCATGGATGGCCCGGGTGCTGAACCCGGGCATGCGCCTCCCGGAGCCTTCTCCGTCCATCACTCCTCCCCCGCGACGAACTGAAGCATGTCGAAGCGCGTCAGGATGCCGACCACCTTGCCCCCGTCGCGCACCAGGACGGCCGGCGTGCGACTCGCGAGGAGGCGGGTCGCGTCGCCGACGGGAGCCGTGCTCTCCACCAGGGGGAGCGGCTCGGCCATGACTCCCCTCACCGGCCGCTCGAGGGCCTCCGGGTCCTGAAGCGCGAGGCGCAGCAGGTCTCCGTCCAGGACCGTGCCCACCACCTCGTCGTCCTCCATGACCGGCACCTGGCTCACGTCGTGGCGCTCGATCAAGGCCAGGGCCTTGCGGGCGGGGTCCTCGGCCCGCACGGCCAGCAGCGCCGGCAGCCCGCGCTCCTTCGCGGAGACGACTTCGGCCACGCGCGTGAGGGTCGGATCGAGCATGTGGTTGTCGCGCATCCAGGCATCGTTGTGCACCTTGGTCAGGTAGCGCTCGCCCGTATCGGGGAGCAGGACCACGAGCAGGTCGCCGGGGGCCAGGTCCTTCGCCACCTGCAACGCCACCCAAACCGCCATCCCCGAGGAGCCGCCCACGAACAGCGCCTCCTCGCGCGCCAGGCGCCGGGTCATGCCCAAGCCGTCCCGGTCGTTGCACTGGATCACGCGGTCCACCACCGAGAAGTCGAGCGCCGAAGGAATGAAGTCCTCCCCCACCCCCTCGATCTTGTAGGGGTGGCCCTCGATCTGCTCCCCCGTGTCCTTGAAGTGCTTGAGGATCGAGCCCACCGGATCGGCGCCGATCACCTCCACCCGCGGGTTCTGCTCCTTCAGGAAGCGCGCCGTCCCCGTGATGGTCCCCCCCGTGCCCATGCCGGCCACGAAGTGCGTGATCCGGCCCAGGGCCTGGTCCCAGATCTCGGGCCCGGTGGTCCGGTAGTGCGCCTCGGGGTTGGCGGGGTTGTGGTACTGGTTCGTGAGCACGGCCCCCGGCCTCTCGGCGGCGATGCGCTTGGCCACCGAGTAGTACGAGTCCGGCGAGTCCGCCGGCACCGCCGTGGGCGTCAGGATGACCTCGGCCCCGAACGCCTTGAGCAGGCTCACCTTCTCGCTGGAGACCTTGTCGGGCATCACGAAGACGGCCCGATAGCCTCGGACCGCCGCCACCATGGCCAGACCGACTCCGGTGTTGCCCGAGGTGCACTCGACGATGGTGCCGCCGGGACCCAGACTGCCCTCGCGCTCGGCGGCTTCCACCATCGCCAGGCCGATGCGGTCCTTGACGCTCCCGCCGGGATTGAAGAACTCGACCTTGGCCAGCACGGGGGCAGGGCAGTGCCGGGCGGTCTTGCCCAGGCGCACGAGCGGCGTGTGCCCGACGGCGGCGAGGATGGTCTCGAAGTACTGGATCCCGTCGAGGACGCTGCTCACGGTGACCTCGCTGCGGCCGCGAACCAAAGTGACGGCGGACTCGTCGTCGTGGCCCCGGCCGGGTGCCACCGGCTCCACCCCGACCGCGCCCGGATCGAGCGCCGCGGGAAAGGCCCTGCCGACGGACCGGCGGAGGGCGATGCCTGCCGAACCGGGCGGGAGCCTAGGCAGGCGGCCAGGCAGCGTCAAGGGCCAGCCCGCGGCCGCGGGCGTCAACGACCGGGGCGGGGCCCCCGAGGAGCCCCGCCCCACTCTGGTCGGGCTACTTGCCCGCCCGTGCCTTCTTCATCGGCGAATCGGGGAGCGGATTCCGCGCCGCCGCGCTCTTGTGCGCCACGTGGGGCTCGAAGAGCGCGAAGTCGAAGCCCGGGCTCGTCGCCGGTGTGTGGCAGATGCGGCAGGTCTGCTCCGTCACCTTCCGGGGCGTGTTGGTGAAGGCGTCGTGCTGCGTGCCCATGCCATGGCAGCTCTCGCACTGCACGCTCGCCAGCATGGGGGTCGACGCGGAGTCCTGGAAGCCGCCCGCCTGCCCGGACCCCAGGACGTGGCAGCGCAGGCAGGCCGCGTCCTTCTCGGGCGTGACGACGGAGGTCTTCAGCAGCTCGTTCATCTTCGCGAGCTGCTGCGGGGTCGTGGACCTGAGCGCCTCGAAGGCCCGCGCGTGCGCCGTGCCCTGCCACTGCGCGGCCTCGGAGGCGTGGCAGCGGGCGCAGACGTCCTTGCCCAGGTAGCGCTCGGTCGCCCCCGAAGTGGCCTTCTGGGCCTCCTTCGCCGCGCGCTCCTTCTCGAGCTTGTGGAGCTTCTCGTTGAAGCTGTCCTCGAAGCCCTTCACCAGCGAGGCGATGTCCTTGCGATCGGGAATCTCCGGACCCAGGATGAAGGTCTCGTTGTCGCCGGTGGTCATCCGCCGGCGGTCATCGAGCGAGATCACCGTGCGCCCGACATACTGCCCCTGCTCCCCGCCGTAGCAGGCGACCGTGTTCTTGATCATCCGCCCCTTCTGCAGCAGGGGCACGCCATGGCCGACGATGACGGCGTCCACCCCGTCCACGGCCGTGACCAGATCCTCGCTCTCGGTCTTCCCCAGCTGGGACAGCAGCACGACCACGGTCGCGCCCTTCTTGTGCAGCTCGGCGACGGTGCGCCGGGCCGCGGCCGTGGGTTCCTCGACGCGCAGCGAGTCGCCCGCCGGCCCCAGCGGCATCTTGTCGCTCATCAGGCCGAAGATGCCCACCTTGACCGTCCCCACCTGCTTCAGCACGTAGGGCGCCAGGACGAGCTTCCCGGTCTTCTTCTCGTAGAGGTTGGCGCACACGATCGGGAGCTGCGTGCGCTTGACCTGCGCCTTCAGGTAGCCCAGGCCGAAGCGAAGCTCCTTCTCGCTGCAGCCCACCGCGTCCGTGCCCAGCAGCTTCATCGCGTCCATCAGGAACCAGGAGAGATCCTGATGCAGGTCGTCCTCGGGGAAGAAGCCGCCGTCGTCGACCAGCACCACCTGGCCGTAGCTCGCCTTCACGCTGTCCACGAAGCTCGCCCGCCGGGCGAGACCCCCCTTGGGGATGTGTCACCCACAGGGGTTATCTTTGCCCTTGACGTCCGTGGTGGACAGGATGATGAGCTTGTCGGGTTCGAGAATCCCCTTCTTGGGAGCGCTGGCTCCCGCGAGCAGCAGCCAGGCGACGGCTGCGAGCACCGCGGTGGCGAGGATCCGAGAGAGCAGGGTCTTCATGCGACAGGGTCTCCAGGCACTCGGGGAACGTGCGGAACGAGGCGTGCAGCGCGCACGATAACCTTTTGAGTCTACGGTCGCCCCCAGGGGGCGTCAAGGAAGCCGGGCCCTCGACCGGGCGCGGCGCTGCCCCGGCCGCGGGGGCGTCCGCCGCGGCCGCCGCCGGGCGGCGCGCGCTGGGGACAACGTGGACCGCGGAGACGAGGTTCGCGACGATGAGTGGAATCCAGTTCGCCTGGCGGGCCCTCGCGCTCGCCCTGCTTTGCCTGCTCGTGCCGCGTCCGGCCCGCGTCGCTCCCGCCGTTGACCCCTGGGCCGGCTGGCGCTTCCTCATCGGCGAGTGGGAGGGAACGGGTGGCGGCCAGCCCGGAGAGGCCGGCGGCGGAGGCTTCCGCTTCGCGCCCGACCTCGACGGTCGCGTGCTCGTCCGGCGCAGCTACGCCGAATACGCGGCCACCGCGGGCCGGCCCGCGTTCCGCCACGACGATCTCATGCTGGTCTACCGCGAGTCGCCGGGCGCGGAGAGCCGCGCCCTCTACGTGGACAACGAGGGTCACGTGATCCATTACACGGCGGCGGTGGACACGGGCGCCGGCCGGGTCGTGCTCACGAGCCTCCCCGATCCGCGCGCGCCGCGCTTCCGTTTCACGTACCGGCGGCTGTCGCCCGACTCGCTGGCCTTCCGCTTCGACATCGCTCCGCCGGGGCAGCCGGACTCCTTCGCCGTCTACGTGCAGGGCACGGCGAGGCGCAAGCGCTAGTGTCCGTCCCGGGGGCAGCCGGCTCTCAGTCCTCGACTCGGTAACGGGCGAGGAGGTCGCGCAGGGGGACGTGCTTGCGCGAGCCCTTGTGCACCACGCGCACGTCGAAGGCGTAGCGGTCGAGCCCGAAGTGCTCGACGACGCGCTCGATCAGGCCTTCCACGGTGGCGTCGGCGCGGATCGTGCGCCCGCGTCGCTTCTGGCCGTGCGCGTGCCCCAGCCCGGCCTCGTAGCCTTCCTGGTAGGCGCGGCGCAGGAACTTCTCGAGCCCGCGCCAGTGGGAGCGCTTGAGGCGGGCGAGCGCCTGCTTCTGGGTCATGGTCGTTCCTCCCTGAAGGGACCTGGCCGCCCGCGGCTACTGTAGCACGCCCGCGGGACCCCGGGACCGCGAATCGCCGCGGTCCGGGCCAGGCGTTGGCGCGGGTCCCCGCCCTCGCGCTAGTGTCCCCGGCCGGGAGCACGCCCGGCCGGCATCCGGCCGCGGCCGCGCGGGGCGGCTCCGGGGACGGGACGCTCGCGGCCTGCGCACGGAGGCCCCGCATGGAATACGCCACGCTGTCCGAGACCGAGTGGGAAGGAGTGAATCGGGTCTGGGACCTGCTCGACCAGGGCGAGATCGAGCGGGCTCGCGAGTCGGTGGACGCGCTGCTGCGCGCTCGCCCGGGCCACCCGGACCTGCGCATCGTGGACGCGGCCGTGCGACTCGACGAGGGCGAGCCCGAGCGGGCGCTGGAGAGCCTGCGCGGCGCCGAGCGCTCGGCCGACCCGGCGCTCTTCTTCCACCTCCGCGCGCTCGCGCAGTTCGAGCTGGTGCGGCTCGAGCTGGCGCGGGACGACGCGCTCCGGGCGGTGGCGGTGAATCCCGACCTGGCCGAGGCCCACGACCTGCTCGCCCGCGTCTACGAGCACCTGGGCGAGGCCGAGAGCGCCCGCCAGCACGCCGCCGAGGCCCAGGCCATCGACCCCTCCGCCTTCGGGCCACCCCTCGAGGTCACGGACCAGGAGTTCGACACGCTCGTGGAGGAGAGCCTCGGCGAGCTGCCCGAGCCCATCCGCAAGAAGCTGGACGAGGTGCCGGTGCTGATCGAGGACCTGCCGAGCCGCCAGGTGCTGACCGCCGAGGAGCCTCCGCTCGTCCCCGATCTGCTCGGGCTCTTCGTGGGCCGCCACCTGCTCGAGCGCAGCCACCTCGACGTGCCCGGCGCGCCCGGCGCGATCTTCCTCTTCCGCCGCAACCTGCTCCGCGTCTGCGTGGACCGCGAGGAGCTGAAGCGCGAGGTGCGCACGACCGTGCGGCACGAGGTCGGGCACCTGCTGGGGCTCGACGAGGACGACCTCGAGGACTGGGGACTCGCCTGAGCCGAGCCGGCGCGCGGGCTCAGGTCGTGGACTCGCCGCCCCAGACCGGCGCCGTGCCCTCCTCCTCGCCGCTGCGCGGCGGCGCCAGCCGCAACATGCGCGCCGCGTCCTCGGGCAGGACCGGGTTCGCGTAGAAGCCGCTGCCCACCTCGAACCCGGCCACCAGCACGGTGCGCGGCATGATCTCGATGTGCCAGTGGAAGTCCTGGGCCAGCGTGGTCCAGAAACCCTTGCGCTGGTCGCGATTCGGGCTGCTGTAGAGAAACAGGTTGTAGGCCGGCTCCGGCAGGATGTCCTCGAGCCGGGTGAGGAGAGCGAGGAGGAGCCCCGCCAGGTCCTCGAGGGCCACGGGCTCCAGGCTCTCGAAGTCGGCCGAGTGCTCGCGCGGCAGGATCCAGAACTCGTAGGGGTAGCGGGACGCGTAGGGCGCCAGCGCCGCGAAGCGATCGCTCACGTGGATCACCCGCCGGCCGTCCTCCAGCTCCTCGCGGAGGATGTCGCAGAACACGCAGCGCTCCTTCAGGCGGAAGTGCTGCCGCGCGCCCTCGAGGATCTCCTTCAAGGCCTTGGGAATGACGGGAAGGCCGATGATCTGCGAGTGGGCGTGGTCGGGCAATCCCGCCCCCGCGCGGACGCCCTGGTTCTTGAACACGAAGATGGAGCGGAAGCGCGCGTCGCGCTTGAGGTCGCGGATCCGCTCCGCCCAGGCCTTCAGCACGAGCGCGACCTGCTCTCCGGGCAGGGCGGTGAGGCTGCGATGGTGCTGCGGCGTCTCGATCACGATCTCGTGCGCGCCGGTCCCGGAGGTCGTGTCGTAGATGCCGTCGGCATGGCGCTCGAGCTGGCCCTCGATGCGCAGCAGCGGGCGGGCGTTGGGCACGACCCGCACGTCCCAGCCCGGCCCGTTGGGACGCCGGTCGGGACGGCCCCAGGCGACGACTTCGGGCGGCGTCATCGACTCGTGGCCCTCGCAGAACGGGCAGGGATCGCCCGGCGCGCGGGACGGAGGCGGCGGATCGCCGAAGACGACCCAGCGGCCCGTGGTGGGATCGCGGCGCAGCACGCTCATGCATTCCTCCCGGGGTGCGGGCCACGCCGATCCGTCGCGGCTCGGGCGTCCGACCCGATCACGGACCATACTCCGGGGGCGTCGTCTCCCGCCACTCGCGCGCCAACCACTCCAGGAACCAGACGACCTGCGCCGGCCCGGGCAGCCCGAATTCCGCGCGCGAGCTGCGTCGTCCGACCGCCACCGTCACCCCGCCGCGACGGCGCACGGCCTCGTGCACCGGCTCGTCCACCGTATCGTCGCCGAGGGAGAACGGCAGCGCGCGCGCCAGGCCCTCCAGCCAGGCCACGAGCGCGGCGGACTTGTCCCACGTCCCCTCGGGCAGGACCTCGAACACCTTGCGCCCCGCCACGAGCCGCGCGCGGGGCGCGCCCGCCGCGACGCACCGCCGCACGCCGGCGGCGAACACGCCCTGCACGCGGGCGGGGAGGGCACGAGAGTGCACCGCCAGGCTCGGGCCCTTGTCCTCGACCCAGGCGCCCGGGAAGCGGCCGCACCATGCCTGGAGCGCGGGGCCCAGCTCGGCCGGCAGCTCGCGCCCCGGCGCCACGTGGCGCTCGCGGCGCCCGGCCTCGTCCTGGGTCTCGAGCCCCGCGGCACCGGCCAGCAGGACGCCCTTCACGTCCACCTGGAGGCGCAGGTCCTCCAGGCGGCGGCCGGAGAGAACGGCGACGCGGGTGCGCGGCAGGGCCACGAGGCTCTCCAGGGTCCGCCGCGCGCGCGGCGCCAGCGCCGCCACGTCGGGATGCGGCACGATGGGCGTGAGCGTCCCATCGAAGTCGCTCGCGACCACCAGGGTGCGCGCGCCGCGCAGCCGTCCCGCGATCTCGCCGAGGAAGAGCCACAAGGGCTTGAGCCGAGCCAAGTCGTCCTCCCCCGCCCTCGCCTTCACACCGGCCTGACACGACCGCGGGGATGCCGCCCTTTCGGGCTCCGCGTCCGCGGAGCCTGCGGTACGATGCCGGCGCGCTGCGCTAGGATAGCGCCGGGACGCGGCCGCACGGTATCACCGATCCAGGGAGGCGTGGCGGATGCAGATCCACGAGCGGATCCGCGGCGCGTTGTCGCGGGCCGCGATCGCCAGCCAGCAGCGGGCTGAGGCGCCGCCCCGCACGACGCGGGAGGACCTCGCCGGCTGGGCCCGCTCGCATCTCCGCGATCTTCGTCTCGTCGTGGCCTCGAACCGCGAGCCCTACTCGCACGTGCGCGGAGAAGGCGGCGTGCGCTGGGTGCGCAACGCCGGCGGCCTGACCGTCGCCCTGGACTCCGTGGTGCGCGCGCTCGGGGGCGTGTGGGTGGCGCACGGCAACGGCGACGCCGATCGCGCGGCGGTGGACGAGAAGGATCACGCGCCCTGCCCGCCGGATCGGCCGCAGTACCTCCTGCGCCGCGTGTGGCTCTCCCGCGAGGATCACGCCGGCTACTACGCGGGCTTCTCGAACGGGGCGCTCTGGCCGCTCTGCCACATCGTCTACGTGCGGCCCCGCTTCGTCGCCGACGAGTGGGAGCGCTATCGCGACGTGAACCGGCGCTTCGCCGACGCCGCGCTCGAGGAGGCGGGACCCGGCCCGGCGTTCATCTTCCTGCAGGACTATCACCTCGCGCTCGCGGCCTCCTTCATCAAGGAGCGCCGGCCCGACCTGCGGGTGGGCCTCTTCTGGCACATCCCCTGGCCCAACTCGGAGGTCTTCCGCATCCTGCCCTGGCGGCGCGAGCTGCTCGAGGGCCTGCTGGCCAACGACGTCCTGGGCTTCCACATCCGTGGTCATGCGCTCAACTTCCTCGACTCGGTGGCGCAGACCCTGGAGGCGCGCGTGGACCTGGAGCGCCTGGCGGTCGAGCGCGCCGGCCGACGCTGCTGGGTGCGCCACTTCCCCATGGGCGTGAACGCCGACGAGATCGCCGTCCTCGCCGAGTCCGCCGAGGTGCGGAACGCGGAGCGGGAGCACCGCGCCGCTCTCGCCCTGGAGGGCTGCAAGGTGGGCCTGGGCGTGGACCGGCTCGACTACACGAAGGGGATCCCCGAGCGGCTCGAGGCCCTCGAGCGCATGTTCGAGAAGCATCCGGAGTGGCAGGGGCGGCTCTGCTTCGTCGAGATCGGCGTGCCCTCGCGGATCGAGTTGCGCGAGTACCGCGCCGTGCGCACGCGCACGCACGCCCTGGTCGAGCGCATCAACCAGCGCTTTCCCCGCGCGGGCGGGCCCACCGTGCACCTGGTCGAGGAGAGCCTCGACTTCCGCTCCCTCGTGCCCTGGTACCGCATGGCCGACCTCTGCGCGGTGACCGCGCTGCACGACGGCATGAACCTGGTGGCCAAGGAGTACCTGGCCGCCTCGCCCGACCTGGACGGCGCCCTCGTGCTCTCGCCCTTCACGGGCGCGGCGCGTGAGCTGGAGCGGGCCTGGATCGCCTCGCCGTACGACCGGGAGGGTCTGGCCGACACCCTGCACGCCGCGCTCACCGAGCCGGACGGGGCGCGGCGGGAGCGGATGGCGGCCCTGCGGGAGACCGTCCTGCGCCGGAACATCTTCGACTGGGCCATCGACGTGCTCGACACCGCGCACGGCCTGAGCCTGCAGACACCGGCGGCGGAGCCGCCCGCTCCGGCGCCGGACTCGGCTTCCGCGCCGAGATCGCGCGGCGCCGGCGACGCGCCGGACGAGCCGGCGCAAACCTAGAGCCGGGCTCCGGAGCAGCCCGGGCGGAGGAGGTAACGCATGCGACTCCTGGTGCTGCCGGAGCTCGGACCGTGGCCCGGGTTCCTCGATCGGCTGCGCGATCTGTGGTTCGGGGCGGAGCGCGACCTCGCGGGTCTGCTCCTCGTCGTGGGCGTGATCCTGATCGGCTGGGGCATCGCCGCCCTGCTCGCGCGCCTCCTCCTGCTCGTCCTGCGCGCGGCGCGCTTCAACGAGGCCGTGCGCGGCGCCCTCCCCGCCTGGAGCGAGGCCGCGCACCACGAGCCCGCCGGCCTCGTCTCCTGGGCGCTCTACTGGGTGGTCATCCTGATCGCCGTGGTGCTGGCCCTGGACACGCTGGGCTGGGGCCTGACGGCCTCGGTGGGCGAGCGGCTGCGCGACGTGCTGCCGCGTGTCGTGGCGTCGGCGCTTCTGCTGCTCGTGGGCGTCCTCTTCGCCATGCTCCTCGGCGGCGTGGCGCGCCGCTTCTTCGCGGGCGCCGGCCTGCGCGGCGCGCGGCTGCGCGGCCAGATCGTCGCCGCGGTCTTCACCTTCTTCGCCGTGGTCCTGGCCCTCGAGCAGCTCGGGCTGGCGGCGCAGTTCGTCATGGCCCTGGGGATCACGGCCTTCGGTGCCGTGTCCCTGGCGCTGGGGCTGGCCTTCGGGCTCGGCTGCCGCGACCTGGCCCGGGACTTCGTGGTGGAGTACCTGCGCTCGCTGGACGAGGAGCGTCCGCGGCGACCGTCGTGAGGTCGTGGTGAGAGAGTTCGAGCTGACGGCCGTCGTGCACCTGGTGCGGCCGGCGGGGCGCCTTGCCCGCAATCTCGAGGAGCTGCGCGCGGGCCTCGCCGAGGTCCCGGCGCGGGCGCTCTTCTTCCACACGGTGCAATGCAGCCTGCGCCGGCCCGACGCCGAGGATCCTCCGGCCGACGACTTCAGCGCCTGGGTGAACGGCGTGGTCCAGGACCGCGAGACCGCGGAGCGCCTCGCCTTCACCAGCCAGGCCCAGGGGGCGGGCCCCGAGTCCGTGCGCGCGGCCCTGCTCGAGGTGCTGGAGGCGATTCCCGAGAAGACGCGCGTGGCCCGCGACGCCCCGGAGGGCGGAGCGTTCGTCTTCCTCGCCGCCGACTCCGTCGCCGTCCCCACCGGGGCGGTGGCGCACGAGCCGGCCGAGCTCGTCGATCTGCTGGCGGCGGCCGACGCCAGCGTCTGGTTCTACCATCTGCTCGAGGAGCCGTGGTTCGGCGACGGCTCGCGGCCGCTCGCGCAGTGGCTGCGAGCGGCGAACGCCGGCCGGCTGGCCGCGATGCTGGAGGAGTGCGCGGCGGAGGCCCTGCCGCTGGCGGCGCTGCGCCGGCGCGTCCTGGGGCGCTGGCGGCGGAGCGACTTCGGGCGCCGCCTGGCCCGGGCCGCGGGGCGCCCCGAGGAGGAGCGGCGCGAAGCCGGCCGCGAAGCCGTGGCCGGGCTCGTGCGGCGGCTGCGGCGAGGGAGCGAGCCGTCGTGACGCTCGTCCAGGTGCAGCGCGAGGGCCCGACGCTGGTCGAGCGCTACCGGGAGGTAGCCGGAGACGGGCCCATGCGCGTGCTCGAATCCCTGGCTCGCCGCCTGCGCGGCCACCGTCTGGTGATGGTCAACTCCACCTCCACGGGGGGCGGTGTCGCCGAGATCCTGCATCGCCTCGTGCGCCTGCTCGACGAGTTGGGCGTGCCGACGAGCTGGGAGGTGATGTCGGGCGACCCGCGCTTCTACGCCGTGACGAAGACGATCCACAACACGCTGCACGGCCGTGCCGGCGTGCTGAGCGACGAGGATCGCGAGTGCTTCCTCGAGGCGAATCGGCGCGCGGCCGCCGAACTGGCCCTGGACGGGGACCTGGTGATGATCCACGATCCCCAGCCCGTCCTCCTGGCCGGGCTGCGGCGCGCGCCAGGGCAGCGCTGGCTCTGGCGCTGCCACATCGACCTGTCGAACGCGCAGCCGGCGGTCTGGGAGTTCCTGGCGCCGCACGTGGCGCGCTACGACGGGGCCGTCTTCTCCCACCAGACCTTCGTCCACGAGCTGCCGCTCCCCGCGTGGTTGGTCCCGCCTTCGATCGACCCGCTCGCGGACAAGAATCGCGAGCTCTCGGAAGCGGAGGAGCGCGCCCTGCTCGAGCCCCTCGAGCTGCCCGCCGGGCGGCCCTGGGTCACACAGGTCTCGCGCTTCGACCGCCTGAAGGATCCGGTCGGGGTGATCGACGCCTTCCTCCTCGCCCGCCGCCGGGAGACGGCACACCTCGTGCTGGCCGGCGGCAGCGCCGACGACGATCCCGAGGGAAGCGAGGTGCTGGCCGAGGTGCGCGCCCGGGCCGCGGGCCGCCGCGATGTCTCGGTGCTGGCCCTGCCTCCCGACGCCCACCTGCTGATCAACGCCCTGCAGCGCCGCTCGACCGTGGTCCTGCAGAAGTCCATCCGCGAGGGCTTCGCCCTCACCGTGTCCGAGGCGCTGTGGAAGCGCCGCGCGGTGGTCGCGGGGGCAGTGGGCGGCATCCCGCTCCAGGTGCTGCACGAGCGCACAGGGTTGCTGGTGCGCTCGGTCGAGGGCTGCGCCTACCAGATCGTGCGCCTGCTGCGCGCCCCGCAGCTCCGCCGCCGGCTCGGCCACGCCGGTCACGATCACGTGCGGGACAACTTCCTCCACCCGCGCGAGGCGCGCGACTACCTCTCGGTGTTCGCGCGCCTGCTCGAGGCGGCGGGCTGAGCCGAGACGGGCCGCGCGCGCCGCGACCCGAGCGAGTTCGGCCGTGGCTCGTGCAGCCCGTCCCTCTCCGCGCCGCTGCGCCGCGGCGGCGGCGAGGGCAGTTCCTTCCGCGACCCGAAGAGCCCTGAATCTCCCGCAGGGCGGGGGGCATCAGAAGGCACGAGTTTGGGAGAGCGTGTTCGAAGACCCTTGGGTGCGGCCCTCAAGACTTTGGATGCCTCTCCCGGTTTCTCCACCCCGCGAGCCCGACGGCGAGCGGGGTGGAGCGTTTTCGGGCGCGCTCCGCGGCCAGCGGAAGCGCACGAGGAGCGCGGAGGCCCGCAGGGCGACGCCCTCCACCCTCGCTGGGCCACGCGGGCGGGGAGCGGAAGGCGAGCGCATGGTGCCTCTGATCGCCTTCCGGTTCCCGCCTGCGCCGCCGTCGATCCCGCGCTCGGCGGCGCTCACACCACGACGCTCGGCTGCTTCTGCTCGCGCTTGAGCTGCGCGTAGCGCCAGTAGGTGTACACGACCGGGATGATCTCGAGCGTCAGGAACGCCGAGGTGACGAGCCCGCCCACCATGGGCGCGGCGACGCGCTTCATCACGTCGGCGCCGGCGCCCTGCGACCAGAGGAGCGGCACGAGGCCGATCATCATGGTGGCGACGGTCATGAGCTTGGGGCGGACGCGCTGCACCGAGCCCTCCAGCGTGGCCTCGACGATGTCGTCCAGGTCGCGGATGCGCCCCTCGCGCTTCCAGCGGTGGTAGGCGGTGTCGCAGTAGACCACCATCACCACGCCCGTCTGCGCGGCGAGGCCCACCAGGGCGATGATCCCGACCCAGACCGCGGTCGAGAGGTTGTAGTGGAGGAGCGCCATCAGCCAGACGCTGCCCACCAGCGCGAACGGCACCGAGGCGAGCACGATCAGCGACTCGGTCAGGTTGCCGAAGTTGAGATAGAGCAGCAGCAGCACGATCACCAGCGTGAGGGGCACGACGAACTTCATGCGCTGCTGCATGGACTGGAGCAGCTCGTACTGGCCGGTCCACTTCAGCGAGTAGCCCGGCGGCAGCTTCACGTCCTTCTCGACCGCCCGCTTCGCCGACGCCACGTACCCGCCGATGTCGCGCTTCGCCGGATCCATGTCCACGTAGACGTAGCCGGTCAGCATCCCCTGCTCGTCGCGGATCATGGGAGAGCCGTTGACGATGCGGAGGTCGGCGAGCTGTCCCAGCGGCACGTGCTGGCCGCCCGTGTCGTTCCATTGCTCGAACTCCTGCGGGCCGCCCGCGGTGGCGGGCGGCAGCGCGTTTCCCGCCTCCCCGCCGCTCATCCCACCGCTCGGGCTCATGCCGCCCGCTCCCCCGCTCATGGACGGGCCGCCGCCCTTCGGCGTCTCGGGGCCCATGGCCTGCGCCAGCAGGCCGCCCGCGTCCGAGGCCCCGGCCGAGGCCAGCCGCACCCCCGAGCGGTCGGGCGCGGCGCCCGTGCCGCCGGCGGCGCCGCCCATGCCGCCCCCGGCCGGCGCCCCGGCGCCGCGCATGGGCAGCGGGACCAGGACGTGGCGCAGGCGCTCGATGTCGTCGCGGAACGCCTGGGGATAGCGCACGTTGATGGTGAAGCGATCGCGGCCTTCGACCGTGGTCGCGATGGGCTCGCCCCCCACCGCCGCCTCGATCACGTCCTGCACATCTCCCACGGTGAGCCCGTAGCGGGCGATGGCTTCGCGGTCGGGCGTGATGTCGAGGTAGAGGCCGCCGGTGTTGCGATCCGCGTAGACGCTGCGCGTGTCGGGAACCCGCGAGACGACGTGCTCGAGGTCGGTGCCGATCCGATCCAGCGTGTCGAGATCGGCGCCGAAGATCTTGATCCCGATCGGCGTGCGGATGCCGGTCGAGAGCATGTCCACGCGGGTCTTGATCGGCATGGTCCAGGCGTTCGTCCAGCCGGGCAGCCGGACCACGCGATTCAGCTCCTCCGTCAGCTCGGCCCAGGTGATCCGCCGGCGGTCGGGCCAGAGCGGGCGGAAGACGGGTTTCAGCCACTCGGGCGCCCAGCTCGTGTACCAGCGGGGCCGGTCGATCAGCCGCCACTGCTCGCGCGGCCTGAGCTTCACCACGGTCTCGACCATCGACAGCGGAGCCGGGTCCGTGGGCGTCTCCGAGCGCCCGGCCTTGCCGAAGACGCGCTCGACCTCGGGCACGGTGCGGATCAGCCGATCCTGGATCTGGAGGGAGCGCTTGGCCTCCTCGATCGAGATGTTGGGGAACGTCGTGGGCATGTAGAGCATGTCGCCCTCGTTCAGGGGCGGCATGAATTCGTGGCCGAGACGCAGGGCCATGGGCACGGCGGAGAGCAGCGCCGCGAGCCCGATGGCGATCGTGGTCTTCGGGTTCTTGAGCGCCACCCAGGCGAAGGGCCGGTAGACCGAGATCATGATCCGCGAGACCGGATGGTCCTTCTCGTGCTTGATCTTCCCGCGGACGAAGAGGCTCATCAGCGCCGGGGCCAGGGTGATCGAGACCAGGGCCGCGAAGGCCATCGAGAAGGTCTTGGTGTAGGCCAGGGGCTTGAAGAGGCGGCCCGCCTGCCCGTTCAGGGCGAAGATGGGGAGGAAGGCCACGGTGATGATGAGCAGCGAGAAGAAGATGGGCGGGCCCACCTCCTTCGCCGCCTCGATCAGGACCCGGTGGCGGTCCGCGCCGGCGGGAGCGGTCTCCAGGTGCTTGTGGGCGTTCTCCACCAGGACGATCGCCGCGTCCACCATGGCGCCGACGGCGATGGCGATGCCGCCGAGGCTCATGATGTTCGAGTTGATGCCGAGGAAGTACATGGGCACGAACGCCAGCCCCACGGCCACGGGCAGCGACAGCACCGGCACGAGCGTGCTGCGGAAGTGGAGGAGGAAGAGGAAGATGACGAGGCTCACCACGATGCCTTCCTCGAGCAGCGTGTGCTTCAGCGTGTCGATCGCCCGGTCGATCAGGCCGGAGCGGTCGTAGACGACCTTCAGCTCGACGCCCGGGGGAAACGAGGAGCGGATCTCGGCCAGCTTCTGCTTGACCCGCTCGATCACGTGCAGGGCGTTCTCCCCGTAGCGCATGACGACGGTCCCGCCCACCGCCTCCCCCTCGCCGTCCAGCTCGGCGACTCCCCGGCGGATGTCGGGGCCGAAGGAGACCGTGCCCACGTCGCCGACCCGGATCGGCGTGCCCGTGCGGCGATCCACCCCGAGGGCGACCTCGCGCAGGTCGTCGAGGCTCTTCACGTACCCGCGGCCGCGCACGAAGTACTCACGCCCCGACATCTCGATCACCCGCCCGCCCACGTCCGAGTTGCTGCGCCGGATCGCGTCGCTGACGTCCACGAGCGAGAGCCCGTAGGAGTGGAGCCTGTCGGGGTTGATCTCGACCTGGTACTGCCTCTGGTACCCGCCCACCGTGGCCACCTCGGCCACGCCGGGCACGCTGGCCAGCGCGTAGCGCAGGTTGAAGTCCTGGAACGTGCGCAGCTCGGCCAGATCGTGCTGCCCGGTCTCGTCCACGAGGGCGTACTGGAACACCCAGCCCACCGAGGTGGCGTCCGGGCCGATCACCGGGTTCACGCCCTGGGGCAGGCGCCCGCGAATGCTGCTCATGTACTCGAGCACGCGGCTGCGCGCCCAGTAGAGGTTCGTTCCCTCCTTGAAGATCACGTAGATGAAGCTCATCCCGAACATGGACTGGCCGCGCACCGCCTCGACCCGGGGCGCCCCGAGCAGCGCCGAGACGATCGGGTAGGTGATCTGGTCCTCGACCAGGTCGGGGCTCCGTCCCATCCACTCGGTGAAGACGATGACCTGGGGATCCGAGAGGTCGGGGATGGCGTCGAGCGGCACGCTCCTCACCGCGATCACGGACCCCGCCACCACGAAGGCGGTGGCGATGAGCACCAGGGCGCGGTGCGTCGCGCAGAACTCGATCACGCGCCCGATCATGGCCGGCCTCCGCCCCGGCCGGGCCGGGCCGGATCGCTCATGCCCGGCATGCCCTGGCTGCCCTTGGCAGGGGGCGGGCTCGGCGGCGCCCCCGGCATCTCCATGCCGGGCATGCCCGGCATCGCCGGCGCGGCCCCCATGCCCTCGATCGCCGCCTTGAGTCGGCTCTCCGAGTCGATCAGGAACGAGGCGCTCGCCACCACCGTGTCGCCCGCCGCGACGCCCGAGAGGAGCTGGACGTCGTCGCCGTCCACGAGCCCGGTCGTCACGAGCCGCGGCTCGAAGTGACCCGCACCTCGAACGAGGAAGACGTAGCTGTGCTCGCCCGTGGCCACCACCGCCTCCGACGGCAGCACCAGCGTGGGGGCGCCCCGCCCGGTCAGCAGGACCCGGCCGTACATCCCGGGCTTGAGCAGCCCCTGGCGGTTGTCGAGGCCGACCCGCACCTTCACCGTGCGAGTCTGGTTCGAGACCGTTGGGTAGACGAAGTCCACCCGCCCCGCGAACGGGTGGTCGGGCAGAGCCTGGGCCTCGAAACGCACCGGGTCCCCGACGTGCACGCGGGTCACGTCCATCTCGTAGACGTCGGCCAGCACCCAGACGCGCGACAGATCGGCGAGCGTCAGGAGCGGCGTGTCCGCGCCCACGTACTGTCCCTCGGTCACCCCGCGCTCGAGCACCGTGCCCGCGAAGGGCGAGTGGAGCGTCAGGTGCGTCGCCGCCGCGCGCTCCCGCGCCAGGCGGCTGATCTCCTCCTCCGGCACGCCGAGGAGGCGCAGGCGCTCGTCCGCCGCCGACGTGCCGGCGTCCGGCCCCGGCAGGGAGTCGCGCCCGGAGCGCTCGATGAGGTACTCCTGCTCCGACTGGAACAGCTCGGGGCTGTAGAGCGCGAGCACGGGCTGCCCACGCCGCACGCTCTCGCCGGTCCGATTCACGTACAGCCGCTGCACCCAGCCCGCGACCCGGAGCTGGAAGCGGCTGAGGTGCGCCTCGTCGGGAGTGACGAAGCCCACCAGCTCGAGCCGCCCGCCCAGGGGCCGGCGCTGGACCACGGTCGTGCGCACGCCGATGAGCTGTACTCGCTCGGGCGTGATCTGTACGTCGGAGAGGCCCGGCACGTCCGTCGTGGGACGCACCGCGGCCTTCGCCTCCGACGTGGGGATCCGCTCGAGCGTCATGCCGCAGATCGGACACTCGCCCGGCTTGTCGGACGTGTAGCTCGGATGCATGGGACAGCGGTAGAGCGCCTTCTTGGCCACGCGAGTCTCCCCCGCCGGAGCGCGGCGCCACGCCACGTAGCTGCCGATGCTGATCACGGCGAGGACCAGCAGTCCGGCGAAGAGCGCCCAGCGGAGGACGTTCATGAAGTGCGCGCCGGGCGGCGGCCGGTGGAGGGTGGAGGCGGGCGGCGCCGCGTCGCCTTCCGGCTTCGCGCCGCCCGGGACCTGGCTCTTCTCGAATTCGTTCATCGTGGACTCCCTGGGGACGGCGGAAGCGAGACCCCGAGCAGATCGCCGCGGCCGGTGAGCGAGAGGAAGCGCGCCTGGGCTCGAGCCAGGTCCTCGTGGGCGCGCTGGAGGTCGATCTGATCCTCGTAGAGCGCGTGGCTGGCCTCGAAGACCCGCCACAGATCGGTGGCGCCGGCGCGGTACGCGACCCACGAGGCTTCGACCGCCTGCCGCTGGGTCACGAGCACGGTGTCGGCGAGCAGGCCCACCGAGCGCTGCGCCGCGGCGGCCGCCGCCCATGCGGAAGTCACCTGCTCCCGCAGGTCCAGCTCCGCGGCCCGGCGATCCGCCTGGCTCGCCTCGGCCATGGCATCCATCTCCGCTCCCATGGAAAGCTCCCGGCTGCGGGCGAAGATCGGCACCATGAAGCCGAGCGTCACGGAGTACATGTTGTCCTGCTTCACCCCCAGGATCGGCTCGCGCACTCCGTACGAGGCGCCGAGCTGGAGGTCCGGCCAGAGCAGGCGGCGGGCGGCCCTGGCCGCGAGCCGGTAGCGGCTCGCCTGGGCCGCCATCTCGGCGAGGCGTGGGTGCTCGGGAGCCACCGCCGCCAGCCAGGCGGCGGGTTCCGCGGGCACCGGCGCCAGGGGTGGCGGCGCCAGCGTGTCCGCCGGCGCGCCCGGCTCGACCCCGCGCAGCGCGTCGAGCCGGGCCCGCGCAGCCTCGGCCTCGGCGCGGAAGGCCGCCAGATCGGCCAGCGTGCGGGCCCGCTCGGCCTCGGCGCGCAGGACGTCCTCGAGCCGGCCGCTGCCCGATTCGTAGCGGGCACGCGCCGAGCGCACGAGACCGTCCATGGCCGCCTGATGGTCCACGGCTCCGCGCTCGCGGAGTCCGGCGTAGTACGCCCCGGCATAGGCTTCCAGGGCCATGCCGAAGGTCTCGTAGGCCGTCATCACGCTCGCCTCGCTCTCGGCGGTGGCGGCCGCCGTGGCGGAGCGCCGATTGAGCCCGTTGGCCCCGAAGATGGGGACTCGCTGGGAGACCCCGACCATCTTCATGGTCATCGGATCCATGTCGAACCGGCCGCTGGTCGGCACGTTCAGCGCGCCCACCTCGAGCATGGGCGATTCCCAGGCCCCGGCCGGGGCCACGCGCCGCCGTGCCGCCTCGGTCATCGCGCGGCGCGCGGCCAGCGTCGGGTTGGCCGAGGCCACCTGGCGCAGCGCGGTCTCCAGATCCAGGGCCTGGACCGGACGGACGCCGCTCAGGACCAGGACCAGCGCCGTGAGGGCCGCTCCTTTGCTCATGTGCCTCTCCTCTCGCCGCCGCAAGCCTGCGGGCGGCGGGTTCTCGCTCGGCACGCGCCGCCTGTCGGGGACGACACGCGACGCCGCCGATGGGAATGAACGCGCGCTTCAGCGCGCGCCGGGCCGTTGCGCCCGGCTCAGCGAGAGACAGGCCCCGCCGCAGACTCCATCCGCACGCCGCAGTCGGCGGGCGCCCGACGGGCGCTCCGCGCACAGGCGCGGCGCACGAGGAACTCTCGAGCGGAGCCTAGGAGAGTGGAGGAGCGCGGGGAAGAGGAGAGGGCCGCGGCTGCCCGGGGGGTGACTCGTCGGATCCCCCCGAGCCGGCCCCGACCCACGCGGTTCCGGGGGCGGGAAGCGCGGCGTGCGCGAGGCAGAGGGGATGCGCCGCCGTGGACGCGAGCGCGATGCCCGGCTGCTCGGGCCTGCCGGGCGCCTGCGGCTTGAGATCGCAGCAGGTGTCGCCTCGCGGCTGGGGGCGGCGGGGATCCGGAGCCGCCGGGCCGCAACGCTCGCAGGCCGACGGCGCGCTCTGCGCGGCCAGCGCCAGCATAGCCTCCACTCGGGCGACGCAGACGAGCGAGGCGCGCCCAATGAGCGCCCCGACCGTGCACGGGTCGGTGCCCGCCACGAGGGGGAGCACCGCCAGGATGGTGGCGAGGTGCAGGGAGATCTTGCGCATCAGGTTGCCGGTCAACGTACGCGGACAGGGCGAATCAGATGTCCGGAGCCGGTCAAGCGAATGGGCTCTTCAATCTCCGGCGCCGCGGCCCGCAAGGACTCTTGAAGAAGCAGCGGCCCGGGGAGCCGCCCGGCGCGCCCCAGCCCGCTTCCGCCTCGCCCGCCCCGCGGCCGGCGCCGGCGCCTCCGCCATCTCAGTCCAGCCCTTCGTCCTCTTCGACCGCGTCCACGCCGATCGAGCCGCGGCCGCAGCCCACGCAGGGCACGCGGTAGCGGCCCACGTCCCGGCGCTCCATCAGCGCGCGCACCTCCCGCAGCGCCAAGCGGGGCTCGCCGTCGGCCACGGCCTGCGCAGCCCGCAGCACCGCGGCCGCCAGGGGCGCCGCTGGCGGCGAGCGGAGGAAGGGCTCGCGGGTCAGGGCGCCGAGCAGGGCTCCGCACAGCGAGGCGGCCGAGGCCGCGGCCTCTTCCTTCATGCCGAGCGTGGCGTACCCGCTCAACACCAGGGCCCGATCCCAGAAGGTGTCGAACTCGAAGCACGTCTCCGCCCAGGCCAGGATCTGCGCCTCGGTCTCCCCCGGATCGTCGGGCGCCGGCCCCGGCTCTGCGTGCGCGCGCCGTGCCCGCGCACGCTCGACCAGCGCCGTCCACAGCAGGCGACCCACGGTGAAATCGCTCCACTGGGGCGAAGGCTCGCCGGCCTCCGCGCGCGCCTCGGCGATCGCTCCGGCGTCCGGCCGCCCGGGAGCGCGGGCCACGGCCTCGAGCACGCGCAGGGCAGCCCGATTCCAGCGCGCCTGGCGCGTCTCGCCCGCGGCCGCGAAGTCCAGGCGGGCGCCGGCGAAGTCGCCGCGCCGCGCTTGGAGGCAGCCCCGGGCGAGCCGCAGGCGCTCCGCTTCGTCCCCGGCGCCCCCTGGGGCCAGGGCGCGGGCATAGCAGGCTTCGGCCTCGGCCGGCTCTCCGGAGCGCTCGCGGGCGACGCCCAGGGCCCACAGCAGGCGAGGACTGGCCGCCCGACCCGGGGGAGCGGCCACCAGGGGCTCGAGGAGCCAGCCCGCCTCGAGGAAGCTGCCCGCCCGGAGGGCCGCCAGCGCCGCCCGCGCCTCGGGCGGGTCGTCGTCCCGGGGCTCCGGAGGCGTGCGATCCACGAGGAAGCGCGGCCGCTCGGGCAACAGCTCCGCCAGGGGACGGGGGTCTCCGCTCCAGGCCGCGAGCGCCGCGGCCACGTTCTGCAGCTCGCCGAAGAACTCCTCGAAGCGCAGCTCGCCCGTGCTGAGGCGGTGGCCGCACTCCGGGCACGTCGCCTCCTGGACCGCGCCTGCCGGCAGACCTCGCGCGCTCTGGCAGCTCTCGCACCAGGCGTCGAACCCGGTGGCGGAGGGACCGACCCACGCGGCGGCCTCACACGTATCGCAGGCCAGGTGCCAGCGAAGCATGGCCGTCACTATACAACAGGCCATGCCCGCGGAGCCGCGATCCGCTTCCCCGCTTCACGACCGAGGGACAGGGGCCTTGCGGGAAGCCCACGCCCCACAGCAGCCCCGCCACCCTCCCCCAACCAAGAGCCGCGCTTCGACCTCGCCGGCACAGCCCACAGTCCATGCCGATACGGCGGTCTTCCACGCGGCTCTCAGAGTACCGGATCCCCTCCGGCGGGTCCCCAGGCCCCTGCCCGTCGGCCGTCGATTCCGCGCGGCCCCCCTGCGGATCGCGGCCCTGCGGCTCATCCCGAACGCATCGTCGCCCCCAATGGCAACCAGAAGCGGGCTACGGCCATGGCGAGCACGAGAGCGATCGCCACCGCCAGGGCGAAGAGGACCAGCGTCAGCAGTGGTGCGCGCGGGCGCCGCGATGCGCCTTCGCCCCGCGAGCTCCGCACGAATCGGTGCCCGTTGCGGCACGTGAACTGCGCCGGACCGCCTCGGCGCGGCACCTCCATGCGGCACCGGCAGAGCGGGCACTCGATGATGATGCGGCTCTCGGGCATCTCCAGGCTCCGGGGGGTCCAGCCTGACTCGACGCCCGCACGCTTCCGGCAGGCCAGCCCCCTTGGGCCGACGCAACTCCCGAACCAGGAGAGAGCCAGCGCACGGGGGGAACGCTCATCGCCGCGCCAATGCGAGGATTGCCTGCGGGCACCGGAGGCGGCGAGTAGGACACCGCGCTCGCGGTGCGGGGAAAGTGTCGCCTCCGCCTGACAGCCAGCGGCGCTACTGGATGCCCCCGAGGCTGCCCACGCGGGTGCCGCGCTCCACGTAGATCTCCTTCTGATCCTTCACCTGCAGGCGGAAGTAGTACTCCGTCTCGCCGCCCACGATGAACGTGCGGGTGAAGATCGCCTGCCAGCAGTGGAGGTCGCGCGTGAGCTGGAATTGCTGGGTCTGGATGCTGTTCAGGGTCAGGTCGAGGGAGGCCGAGTACTCGAGCGACCACGAGGGGCTGAGCTGGTACCGCGCCACCGCGTTCGCCGTCCTCTGGCTGGCCCAGGAGGTGCCGCCGAAGACGTCGGTGGCGTAGGCGCCCGAGTAGGAGTAGGCGAGCCCCAGCGACCAGTTCTCGTTGGACTCGCTGGTGGCCTTCTGGTCGAGGGGCAGGTCGGGCGTGTTGCGGCGCTGCCCGCCACTGGCCAGGTTGAGGCCCAGGTTGTAGCTGAGGGCCCGCAGCGGGCGCGGATTGTAGACGTCGGTGCTCCAGCTCAGGCTGGCGTTCGCGTAGTTCGGCGGCTGCAGGAGCACCGTGGACGAGAGCAGCGAGAGCGGATGCGGGAGCCCGTGCTGCCGGTAGAGGAAGTCGTACGAGCCGCCGAGGCTCCAGGAGAGCAGGTTGTCGAGGCGGGTGACGTTCTCCCCGTGCTTCAGCTTGGCCTGCAGCCGCTGGTCCAGGCCGAAGTTGAGGAAGGACTGCTCGAAGCCGGAGATGCCGATGCCGGAGAAGCCGAGGAAGCGGTTCTGCCGGACTCCCGCCGTGTCCACGTAGGTGAGCCCCTTGAACTCGGGGCTGTACGACATGGAGAGGCTCGGCGAGACGACGTGCCTGAGACCGTCGATCCCCAGCACCCGGGGCCGGAACGTGCCGTAGAAGGTGGAGCTCATGGTGACGGAGCTGGACCAGACCGAGGCCGGCACGATCTGGTGGCCGAGCTGGTCGTGGTCGAACACGACGACGTTGGCCCGCACCGAGGGCTGGATGTTGATCCAGCCGAAGGCGTGGCGGGAGTCGGAGAGGCTGAGGCTGTTCGAGAGCGCCCGCCGGGTCGTGGACGACTCGCCCAGCGCGGTGATGGAGTCGCGGCTCGAGTCGGCGGCGAAGGGGATGTGGCCCGCGACGAAGCCCCGGCGCTCCGAGTACGAGAGGAACTGGCTGTTGAGCCCGAAGTAGAGGGTGCGCAGGGCGTTCTTGAGCGGCGTGTTCTTGAGCAGGCCCAGGCTGCCCAGGGCCCGGGTCGGGAAGGACACGGAGACGCTGGGGTTCGTGCTGGTGAGGTTGGGCAGCGAGGCCACCGTGCCCAGGGGCTGCTGGACCGTGCTGTTCGCGTCGATCAGGTTCTGGTCCGCGTCCAGGTCCTGGCGCCGGTCGACCACCACGTTGATGCTCGCCCAGTCCGCGTTGTGGGAGAGCGCGACGCTGGAGGTGAGGAAGCGGTTCAGCCGCTGCGACAGCGGGCGGCCGAAGAGGTCGCTCGAGTTGTAGTTCTTGCTGGAGACGAAGTTCCCCTGCGCGGTGAGCCGCGTCCGCGGGGAGATCTCCTGGTTGTGGCTGGCGCTGAAGTCCCAATTCTCGGAGCGGTTCAGCGGGCTCTCGTCGCGGGCGTAGCTGCCGTTGAACGACCCTTCCAGCAGGTAGAGCAGCTTGTAGTTCCCCTCGCCGCGCAGCACCCAGGAGGGATCGGCCTGGTAGTAGTCGCCCGAGGCCGTGAGGTCCATGTAGTCGTTGGGGGCCCAGTAGTAGCCGGCGTTGCGGATGAACTGGCCCGCCTGGTTGTTCAAGCCGAATTCGAACTGCGGGAAGAGGAAGCCCGAATGCCGGCCCGGCTTGACCGGGAACACCCAGAAGGGCAGCGCCAGCAGGGGCACGTTCTCGATGTAGAAGACCACCGGCTTCGCCACCAGCTTGTCCTTGAGATAGATCTTCATCCAGTGCGACGAGAAGTGGTAGTGCGGCTTGGGCAGGTTGCACGTGCTGTAGGAGCCGTTCATCACGTCCAGCTCGTCCTCGCCCACCTTGCGGATGCGCTCGCCGTGGTACAGGCCTTTCTCGTAGCTGGTCTCCGCCGAGTAGATCGTGCCGATGCGCGTGCCCAGGTCGTAGCTCATGAGCTGACCGTTCACCTCCTCGCCGCGGTCGGCGAGGATGGGCTTGCCTTCGGCCACCAGCGTCTGCCGCTCGATGTCGTAGCGGACCTGCCCCGCGTTCAGCTCGAGATCCTGGTAGACCAGGTGGGCGGCCTGGTCGAGCATGATCGTGCTCTCGGGCACGCGGAACTCGATCCGCTTGGCGTCGTACTTCACCACCTCCTTCTTGGCGGCGGCGGTGTCGCCCACGGCCACGGCGATGCGGTACACGCCGAGGGCATGACCCCGGGCCTGGGCGCGGTCGATCTTCCGCTCCCGGAAGAACACGGTGATGGTGTCGCCGGAGGCGTCGTTCCGCTCCGCCGTCTTCCCGGCGCGCGCGGCGCCGCTGTACTCGTCGTGGGCCGAGCCCACGGCCACCAGGCTGTCGATGTCGTGGTGGGTGAAGAAGACGCTCACCGTGTCGCCGGTGAGACGGCTCTTCTCGCCCACCGAGCCCGGTCGGCTGCCCAGGTAGTCCATGACCGCGTTGGGCCGCACGACGACCTCCTTGATCGCGCGCTTCTCGGTCAGGAACTCGAGCGTGTCGCCGGTCACCGTGGTCTGGTCGTCCCAGGCCCGCGGATGGCCGGTGAGCCAGCCCTGCTGGGCCACGTCGTCGAAGAGCGCGTGCGTGCCGCTCGCCTGCAGCGTGTCGCGCGCCACCCGCACCGAGTCGATGGCCTCCGCCAGGCGCTTCTCGGTGTCCACCACGAGCCGCCGGGCGCGCAGCTCGATCACCCGGCCGTCGTCGCTCTTCGCCCGCATCACGGGATGGCCGGTCGCCACCGCCACCTTGGTGTTGCGGTCGTAGTCCACGGAGTCGGCATCGATCTCGGTCTTGTGCTCCTCGTCCACGCCGTGCACGTGGTCGCGCGCCTGCACGAGCGCGGAGTCGCGGAGGTAGACGGCGCGGTCCGAGACGAGCCGCAGCCGGCGGTCCCGGCCCTGGACGGGCCCGGCCAGGTCCGCCCGTCCCGTGCGGCGGTCGTAGATGCCCGAGGGCGCCTGCAGCACCGCGTCCTTGTCCACGATCTTCACGTTGCCCTGGACGTAGAGCCGGTCCTCGTTCTCCGAGTAGGAGGCGTGGTCGCAGGTCAGGGTCGTGAGGCTGTCCACCATGGTCACGCGCCCGTCCAGGTAGAGCATGCCCTGCGCCTTGTAGTAGCGCCCCGAGTCCGCGGTCAGCACGGTGCGGCCGCGGGTGATGTGCACGTTGCCGTTCAGCATGACGAAGTCGCCTTCGGGCCCGTGGCTGCCGCTCATGTTGTCGGCGGTGATGTTGAGCGGCGGCTCGCCGGCCGTCTGGGCGCGGCCGCAGGGCGCGGCAACGGCCAGCGCCACCAGGGCGAGCAGCCAGGAGGCGCGGCTCAC
This sequence comes from Candidatus Eiseniibacteriota bacterium, assembly GCA_033853925.1. GTDB lineage: Bacteria > Eisenbacteria > RBG-16-71-46 > RBG-16-71-46 > RBG-16-71-46 > JANXPZ01. Next base: position 29,129 of record JAWOLC010000027.1, on the reverse strand, counting down.
AGCCACTCCCCCGGCGCCCCACCGAAGACTTCCATCGCCTCGGCCACCGCGAAGAACGAGCCGCAGAGCAGCACCCGCTCGCCTTCGGGTTCGCCGCCCGCCGCCGGCCCGCTCGCGGCCAGCGCCGTCTCGAGCGCCGCCGCCACGCCGCTCACCGGCTCCGCGGCGACGCCCGCCGCCGCGCAGCGCTCGGCCAGCGCGCCCGTGGGCAGCGCCCGCGCGTTCCGCGACTGGGTGACGAGCAACCGCGCCGGCGGGACCCAGGCCGCGAGCCGGCGGGCGATCGCCTCCACGTCCTTGTCGCGGGACAGCGCCAGGACCAGCGCGGCCGGGGGCGCGAAGGCGAGGTCCTCGCTCCAGGCCCGCGTGAGCGCCGCGAAGCCGTCGGGGTTGTGCGCCCCGTCCCACCACAGCCGCGGCTCGCCGGGGCAGGCCTCCAGGCGGCCGGGCCAGCGCGTGGCGGCGAAGCCCTCGACGACCGCCTCGGACTCGATCTCGACCCCGCTCTCGGCCAGGACCGAGAGCGCGGCCAGCGCGGTGCGGGCGTTGGCGAGCTGATGCCGGCCGTGGAGCGGACAGGTGAGCTCGAGCCGTCCCCACGGCTCCACCTCGACGGAGGCGCGCAGGCCGCCGGGTCCGTCGCCGCCCCAGCGGGCCGCGACCCGGTCGGCCGCGCGCACCAGCCGCGCCCCGCGCTCGTCGGCCGCCCGCGCGACCACGGACTCCGCCTCCCCGGGGTCCAGCCCGCTCACCACCGGCACGCCGGGCTTGACGATGCCCGCCTTCTCGGCCGCCACCTTGGCCAGGGTGTCGCCCAGGATCTCCACGTGGTCGAGACCCACGGAGGTGACGACCGCGAGCGAGGAATCGAGGACGTTGGTCGTGTCCAGGCGCCCGCCCAGCCCCACCTCCACCACCGCCCATTCCACCTCGCGCGCCGCGAAGTCGTCGAAGGCCAGCGCGGTGCACACCTCGAAGAAGGTGCGGTCGCGCCCCTCGGGCAGGCGGCTCACCAGCGCCAGGCGGCGCGCCAGGCGGCGCTCGTCCGCCCACTCGCCCTCCACGCGAATGCGCTCGCGGAAGTCCACGAGGTGCGGGGAGGTGAACAGGCCCGTGCGCACGCCCGCCTCGCGGAGCACGCGCTCGATCAGGGCGCACACCGAGCCCTTGCCGTTCGTGCCCGCGACGTGCACGGAGGCCCATTCGGACTGGGGATCGCCGAGCGCGCCGAGCAGCGCCCGCGTGCCTTCGAGACCGAGCTTGTCGCGTCGGCGCTCCAGGCCGTACAGCGCTTCGAGCGACTGCTGGAGGCTCACCGCGGGCGTGATGCTTCCTCCGCCGGGTCGGGGATCACGGGGAGCGCGAAGGGATGGGGCGACGGCTGCCCGTCGGCGGCGAAGCCGCGGGTGGAGCGCCAGAAGAACTCGAGCAGGCGGGCGACCTCCTCGCGCATCCGCTTGCGGTGCACGACCCGGTCGACGAAGCCCTTCTCGCGCACGAATTCGGCGCGCTGGAAGCCTTCCGGCAGCTCCTCGCCGATCGTCTGGCGAATCACCCGCGCCCCGGCGAAGCCCACCAGCGCCTTGGGCTCGGCCAGCACCACGTCGCCCAGCGAAGCGTACGAGGCCAGCACGCCGGCCGTGGAGGGGTCGGTGAGGACCGAGAGGAAGGGCAGGCGCTCGTCCTGCAGCCGCGCCAGCAGCGCCGAGGTCTTGGCCATCTGCATGAGCGAGAGGATCCCTTCCTGCATCCGCGCCCCGCCGGTGGACGAGACGATCACCAGGGCCCGCCGCTCGGCCAGCGCGGCTTCGATCGAGCGCGCCACCTTCTCGCCCACGACCGAGCCCATGCTGCCGCCCATGAAGAAGAAGTCCATCACCGTCAGGCTCACGGGCTTTCCGCCGATGGTCGCCACGCCCGCGAGCGCCGCGTCGGCCATGCCCGTCTCGTTCTGCGCGTGGCGGATGCGGTCGGGGTAGCGCATCTTGGCGTCCCGGAACTCCAGGGGGTCGGCGGCCGCCAGCCCGGCGTAGCGCTCCTCGAAGGAGTCGGGATCCACGAGGAAGCCGAGGTAGACGCGGGCCGGCACGCGGAAGTGGTGGTCACAGTGCGGGCAGGTCCAGAGGTTCTCCTGCAGCACGGTCTGGAAGAGCGCCTCGCCGCAGCCCTCGCACTTGGTCCACAGGCCTTCGGGGACCTCGCTGCGTTCCTCTCTCTTCCGCGTCTTGACGCGGGTGCGCTCGCGTTTCAGCCAGGACATGGTCGGCCCGTCTCGTTCATGAGTCCGCTTCCGCGGGGTTCGCCAGCGGGCGCGGAGCGGCCGCGGCCGCGTCGCTCGCTTCCGCCCGGCTCCCGCCGGCCCCGGCCGCTCCGGAGGCGACACCCGAGCCTGGTGGGCGCCAGGCCATCACCAGCGCGTCTTCGCCCGTGTCACGATAATACCCACGCCGCACGCCCGCCAGCCGGAATCCGTACGCGCGGTAGAGCGCCTGGGCCGCGAAGTTGCCGACCCGCACCTCCAGGGTGAGGTGCCCGACCCCCAGCCGGACGGCCCGCTCGAGCAGGTCGTCGAGCAACGCCCGCGCGATCCCGCGGCGGCGCGCCTCCGGCGCCACGGCCAGGTTGCCGAGGTGCCCCTCGCCCGCCCCCAGCCAGGCCACGAGATAGCCGGCGAGCGCGCCCTCGCTCTCCGCCACCCGCGCCCAGACCATGGCCTGGGCCAGCTCGGAGCGGAAGAAGGACTCGGGCCAGGGGTCGCTGAACACCTGCTTCTCGATCGCGCACACGATCCCGAGGTCGCGCGGCTCGAGCGGGCGAATCGTGATCCGCCGCGAGGCCAGGGCCGCGCGGCGCACGCGCTCCTCGGCCTGCGCCGAGCGCACGTAGAGAGGGCGCGGCGTGGCGCCGGCGGCGGGCAGGCCCGACGCGGGCCCGAGGCCGGAGCGCGCGGCCCGGGCCAGGTCCAGCGCCGAGAGCCCGGCGAAGCGCCAGGCCGCCCGCGTGCTGCCGGGCGCGGAGCGCTCGAGGGTGTCCCGCTCGCGGGCGGCGCCCGGCCCCAGGAAGTGGAGTCCGGCACCGCGGGGCAGGGCGGCGCGGGCCTCGGCCGCCGCCTCCAGCACCTCGGCCGTCGGCCCGACGCGCGGCGCGGCCAGGAGCGTCACGCGCCCACGCGGGTCGAGGTGGAAGAAGCCCGCGTAGAGGTCGCGGCGGCCGCCCGGCACGAGCGGCACGAGGAGCGCCCGCCCCACCCGGCTCCAGGCCTCGCGCCCGGCGGCCAGGGCCAGCGCCGCCAGCGACGAGGCGCCCAGCAGCGGCGCGCCCGCGGCGAGCGCCAGGGCCTCGGCCGTGGCCAGTCCGACCCGCACGCCCGTGAACGAGCCAGGACCGAGATCGGCGGCGATCCAGGCCAGCGCGCGCGCCTCGAGCCGCGCGCGCGCGAGCGTGGCCGTCACGAGCGGCGTCAGGCGGCGGGTGTGGCCGTGCCCCACCTCTTCCGCGCCCAGGGCGAGCGCCTCCCCGTCGGGCCCCGACACCAGCACCTCGACGTGCGCCGTGGCCGACTCGATCGCCAACCCCGGTCCCGCGCGCCCCGCGTCCGCCGAGCGCGCGCTCATCGCGCCTCCGGCGTGGCGAGCGAGAGCCAGGCGGAGAGGAGCTGGCGGCCGCGCGCGCCCGCGCCCTCGGCGGTGATGGCGCGCTCCGTGGACGAGAGGATCGCGAAGGCGAGGATCAGCGCGTCGGCCGCGAAGCGACGGGGCAGCTTCTCGCCCCACTCCGCCGCCAGCACGCCCTCCTCCAGCAGCTCGTCGAGGCCCAGGCCATCGACGTCCGCGGGCTCGACCCGATAGAGGTCCAGATGGAAGAGGGGATGGGCGCCGCGGTACTCGTTGAGCAGCGTGAACGAAGGACTGCGTACGCGCGACGGCGCGCCCAGCCCGCGCGCGAGCCCCGCCACGAAGCGCGTCTTGCCCGAGCCCAGCGGCCCCGTCAGCACGATCAGATCGCCGGGGGCCAGGGCTCCGGCCAGGGACTCGCCCAGCGTCTCCGTCTGCTCGGCCGAGGACGTGACCTGCCGGACGGAGCCCGGCCGCTCCGGCGCCGTCCTCTCCATCACGTCGTCCGCGGCGTCAGCGTCACCAGCGGCAGGACCATCTCCTCGATCGAGATGCCGCCGTGCTGGAGCGACCCGCGGTATTGGCGCTCGAACTCGTGGAAGCGGGTGGGATAGACGAAGTAGTAGTCCTCGCGCGCCAGCACGTAGTTCTTGTTCACGCCGTCGTCCGGGAGCATGTACTCCATCGGGTGCCGCACGATGACCGCCTGCTTGGGATCACAGTTCAGGTTCACGCCGAACTTGTAGCGCAGGTTGGTCGAGGTGTCGCGGTTGCCGTAGACGAGCGCCGAGCGCCGGCTCAGCACCGCACCGTGGTCGGTGGTCAGCACCACGGTGACGTCCTGCGAGGCCAGGGCGCGGAAGATGTCGTAGAGCGGGCTGTGCACGAACCAGGCCTTCATCACCGAGCGGAAGGCCGCCTCGTCGGGAGCCAGCTCCTGCAGGATCTCGCTCTCGGAGCGCCCGTGCGCGAGGATGTCGAGGAAGTTGAAGACCAGGCTCACCAGCGCCAGCCCGCTCAGGGAGTTGATCTGGCGGCGCGTGGCCAGGCCTTCCTCCTGGTCGTAGATCTTGATGTACTTGACCGGCTTCTCCGCTCCGGGCATGAGCCGGGAGAGCTGCGCCTCGAGGAGCTGGCGCTCGAAGCGGTTGCGCGTGCGCTCGTCCTGCGTGCTCTCCTGCCACATGTCGGGGTGCCGCTGCTTGAGCTGCGCGGGCAGCAGGCCGGAGAAGATGGCGTTGCGCGAGTAGGGCGTGGCCGTGGGCAGGATGGAGCAGTAGTACTCGCGCCGGACGTCGAACACCTCCTCGAGCAGCGGCTCGAGCGTGAACCACTGGTCCATGCGCATGCAGTCGATGATGACGAAGAACACGCGGCGTCCCGCCACGAGGTGCGGCGCGACCGCGCGCTGGACCACGTCCACCGAGAGGGGGGGCCGATCCTCGCTGCCGCGCACCCAGTGCGGATAGTGGTCCTCGACGTAGCGTCCGAAGTCGATGTTGAGCCCGCGCCGCAGATCGGCGTGCGCCTGCTTGAGCCCCGCGTCCGCGCCGGCGTCGAAGCGCACGTCCCAGCGTGCCACCTCCACCGCCAGGTCCACCCAGCCCGCCCAGTCCAGGCGCCGGAGATCCAGCGACTGCCAGCGCTGCATCTCGCTCGCGTAGTCGCGCGCCCGCTGGGTGTCCTGCAGCTTCGGCGCGTCGAACACGCGCTTGCAGGCGAGGAAGACCTGGGAGGGATTCACCGGCTTGATGAGGTAATCGGTGATGTGCCGGCCCAGCGCCTCGTCCATGAGCGCCTCCTCCTCGCTCTTCGTGATGAGGATCACCGGCACCTCCACTTCGCGCGCCTTGATCCGGGCGAGCGTGGCCAGCCCGCCGAGCCCGGGCATCATCTCGTCGAGGAGCACCAGGTCGTAGCGGCTGCGCTCGAGCTCGGCCAGGGCGTCCTCGCCGTTGGGCACTGCCGTGACGGCGAAGCCGCGCTGCTCGAGGAACTTGATGTGGGGCCGCAGGAGATCGATCTCGTCGTCGGCCCAGAGGATCTGGCGTCGGGTCTCTTCCATGGAGGCGGTGCCGGTTGGAGGTGCGGGGAGCACGTATTCCTACCCCGCGGCGCTCGTCCAGGTCGCAGGAGGTCACCCGCATCATAAGCTGCGCCTCGAGCACCCGCCAGCGCGGCAGAGGCTCGCCTCCGTGCCGGGCGCGGCTGCGCGCTCCGCGTTGACGCTTCCCTGACACGGGCCTAGGCTCCTTCCCGACGATTGCCCCCGACCGCGTCCCCGAGTCCGCACGGGCCGGACCGCGGCCGCCCCCCCGGCAGGGCGCTCACCCGACCGAAGGAGGAACGATGCCTGTCCCCCGGCTCCCCGCCGTGCTGCTGGCACTGGTCACGCTCCTGAGCGCGGCTTCCTGCGCCCCGCGACGCGGGGGCCCCGGCTCCTCGGCCCGGGGCGCGGACGCCTGCGCCGTCATCCGCGCCGATTCGCTGGCCCGCTCCATCCGCGAGCTGGCCGCCGACTCCCTGGAGGGCCGCGGCACGGGAACGCGGGGCTACGACCTCGCCGCCCGCTACGTCGCCGCCCGCTTCGCCGCCCTCGGCCTCGAGCCCGGCGGTCGCGGCGGCGGCTGGTACCAGACGGTGCCGCTCCGCCGCAGCGACGTGCTCCCCGACTCCTGCTCGCTGCGCATCGATGGTCAGCCCGGCCGGCTGTGCCTGTACGGCCAGGACTACTTCATGCCCGGCGATCCCCTGCACGAAGCCGGGGAGGCGGACGCGGAGCTGATCTTCGCCGGCTACGGCGTCGTGGCCCCGGAGCTGGCGCACGACGACTATTACCACCTCGACGTGCGCGGCAAGGTCGTGGTGCTGCTCTCCGGGGCGCCCGCCGTCTTCCCGGGCGACCAGCGCGCCTACTACTCGGCGAACCCCGTGAAGCAGCGGGCGGCCGCCGAGCGTGGCGCGGTGGGCATCCTCACGGTCCGCACGGACGCCGACGAGGAGCGCACGCCCTGGGAGCAGGCGGTGCGGCGCAGCCGCGCGGCGGCCATGCGCTGGACCGACGCCCGCGGCCGCCCGCACGACGTGTTTCCGGGGCTGGCGATCGAGGCGACCCTCTCCCGCCCGGCCGCCGCGAGCCTCTTCGCCCAGGCCTATCCCGGCGGCCTCGACTCGGTCCTGGCCCGCTGCGACCGCGGCCAGTTCCCGCGCCCGTCGCTGCGGGCCGAGGTGCACGCCCGGCGGGTGACGCGCCACGCCGAGGTCACCAGCCCCAACGTGGTCGCGCTCCTGCCCGGTTCCGATCCGCGGCTCGCGGACGAGGTCGTCGTCTACAGCGCCCACCTCGACCACCTGGGCATCGGTCCGCCCGTGGAGGGCGACTCCATCTACAACGGCGCGTACGACAACGCCTCGGGCGTCGCGGTCATGCTCGAGGTCGCGCGCGCCTTCCGCTCCCTGCCGCGGCCGCCCCGGCGCACGCTCGCCTTCGTGGCCGTCACCGCCGAGGAGAAGGGCATGCAGGGGTCGGACTACTTCGCCCGCTTCCCCAACCTGCCCCGGGGCCATCTCGTCGCCGACATCAACCTGGACATGGTCCTCATGCTCCACCCCTTCGTGGACGTGGTCGCCTTCGGCGCCGAGCACTCGAGCCTGGGCGAGGCGGTGCGGCGCGCGGCGCGCGGCGTGCCCGACCCGCGCTGGGGGCGCGAGATCACCGTGAGCCCCGATCCGAATCCGGCCGCGGTGGTGTTCATCCGCAGCGATCAGTTCTCCTTCATCCGCCAGGGCATCCCCGCCGTCTTCCCCACTCCGGGCCGGGGCCCGCGGTCCGAGGACACCGGCCGGGAGCGCGCCTGGCTCCGCGATCACTACCACCAGCCGGACGACGACGCGGCCCAGCCCATGGACTTCGCGGCCGGCGAGCGGTTCGCGCGCTTCTGCCTGCTGCTGGGGCTCGACGTGGCCGACGCGCCCCGGGCGCCGCAGTGGAAGTCCGGCGACTTCTTCGGCACCACGTTCGGCGCCCTCGGCGGCGCCCGGGAGGAACGACCATGAGACTCGTCCGACCGCTGGTCGCGCTCGCCTTGCTGCTGGCGCTCGCCTGTCTGCCCGCCTCGTCGCCGGCCCAGAGGCGGGAAACCCCGCTCCTCGCCCCGGCGCCCCCGCCCACGCTGGCGGGCGGGACGAGCGCCGGCCCCCTCGCCGTCACCCACGGAGGCGTGGGCTCGGGTCCCGAGTACAACGACGGCGTCCGGGCGGCAGCCGACACGGCGGCACGCGTGCTGCGCGCGGGCGGCTCGGCGGTCGACGCGGCGCTCGCCGGCACCGTCTGGCTGGAGAACGATCCCCGCTTCAACGCCGGCACGGGCGCCAACATCCGGCTGGACGGCAAGACCATCCAGATGGACGCCTCGCTCATGACCGACGAGGGTCGCTTCGCCGCGGTGGGGGCGATCGAGCGCGTGCGGAACCCGGTGCTCGTGGCTCGCGCCGTGATGGACTCCACCCCGCACCTCTTCCTCGCGGGCGAGGGCGCCACGCGCTTCGCCCACAAGATCGGCTTCGCGGACGTCCTGCCCCTGAGCCCCGACGCCGAAGCCAAGTACCGGGCGCGCATGAAGCGCCAGGCGGCGCTGTTCGGGCGGCGCGACACCACGGTGTGGGACTGGCGGCGCTACTGGAACTTCCCGGGCGAGATGCCGCCCGACATGCTCGAATGGGGGAAGCGCGGCGACACGGTGGGCTCGGTCACGCGTGACGCCCGCGGCCACTTCGCCGCCACGCTCTCGACCGGCGGCACGGCCGTCACCCTCTGCGGGCGCGTGGGCGACGTGCCCGTCTACGGCTGCGGCCTCTATGCCGGGCCGGCGGGCGCCGTGGCCTGCACCGGCGAGGGCGAGCAGATCATCAAGCGCTTCCTCGCCCACGCCGTCTACGAGCAGCTCGAGAAGGGCGTGCCCGCGAAGAAGGCGGTCGAGCAGGCGGTGCGCATGTTCCCGGAGCGCTGGGACGTGGGGCTGATCGCGGTGGACCGCAGCGGCTGGGGCGTGGCCGCGAATCGGCCGATGGCCTGGGGCATGGCGGGGAAGTAGGATCGCGGGCGTCTCCCCTGCAACCCGCCGCCGGGCGGCCGCGTAGAAGGAACCGTCCCCCTGGAGGGAACGACCATGCTTCGCGAGATCGCACTGAGCGCCCTGCTGGCCCTGACCGTCGCCGGGTCCGCGGCCGCCGATCAGTGGGAGAAGAAGTTCGCCGTCAGCGGGCGGCCCACGTTCGTCCTGCGCTGCGACGACGCGCGCGTCTACGTCACCAGCGGGAGCGGCGGCTCCGTGGGCGTGCTCGTCACCACGACGGGCTGGTCCATCGGCCCGCGCGGGGTCCGGGTGGAGGCCACGCAGGTCGGCAACCGCGTCGAGTGCGAGGTGCGCGAGCCGCGCCTCACCCTCGACTTCGGCTTCCATCGCCGCACGGCGCGCGTGGACGTGAGCCTGCCGCGCGATGCCGACGTCGACGTCACCACGGGGGACGGGAGCGTCACCCTCGGCTCGCTGCGCGGCGTCGAGCGGGTGCATACCGGCGACGGCGCCATCGACGTGGCAGGTCTCCAGGGGGAGCTGCACCTCTCCGCCTCCGACGGCCGCATTCGCGGCCGCGAGCTGGACGGCGCGCTGGAAGCCCGCACCTCCGACGGCAGCATGGAGATCGAGGGCCGCTTCGACCGGCTCGACCTGGAATCGAGCGACGGGCACGTCGAGGCGAGCGCGCTGCCCGGATCACGGGTCGCCACGGGCTGGTCGCTGCGGAGCAGCGACGGCGGCCTCACGCTGCGCGTGCCGCCCGACCTCGCGGCCGATCTCGACCTGCGCGCGGGCGACGGCTCCATCCAGCTCGATCTGCCCGTGCAGGTCACCGGCACCATCCAGCGCCACGCCCTGCGAGGCCAGTTGAACGGGGGCGGCGCGCTCATCGAGATGCGCAGCGGCGACGGCCCGATCCGCCTCGTCGCGTCCGCAGCGGACGCCGGCCGCGCCCGCATCGTCCCGCCGAAGCGGACCCCCGCCCAGCCACCGGCCCCCGGCCGGCCCCCACACCGACGTGGCGGCCAGCCCGACACGGTGACTCGCGCGATCTGAGGGCCGCGGCCTCCGGCCTAGGTGGGGAAGCTGATCACCATGGTGGTGCCTTGTCCCGGGGCGCTGTGGCGGACGAACAGCTCCCCGCCGTGGTACTCGTGCACCACCCGGCGGGCGAGCGCCAACCCCAGGCCCCAGCCCCGCTGCTTCGTGCTGAAGCCCGGCTCGAAGGCGCGCCTCTGCTCGGCCGCGGTCATGCCGCGGCCGTTGTCGCGCACCACGATCTCGACCGCCTCGGTCTCGGCGCGCCGCTCCACCGCCACCTCGATCACCCCCGGCGACTTGTCGAGGGCCGTGACCGCGTTGGCCAGCAGGTTCTCGAGCGCCCACTCCATCAGCTCGCGGTTCAGGTTCACCGGCGGCACGTCCTCGTAGCGCTCGCGCAGCACCACCCGACCCTCGCCCTGCGGCAGCCGCTTGCGCACGTACTGCACCGCCTCCTGGACCACGGGCGCCACGTCCTGGAGCTGCAGGTGCGGAGCCGAGCCGACGTGGCTGAAGCGCTGCGCCACCTTGCTGAGCCGCTCGATGTCCCGCTCGATCTCCTCGAGGGTCTCCTCCAGCTCGGCGCGCGGCACGGGGACGGCCTCGCCCGCGGGCGCCGCCTCGGCGTGCGAGCGCAGCAACTCGACCCAGCCCATGAGCGAGGAGAGCGGCGTCCCGAGCTGATGCGCGGTCTCCCGGGCCATGCCCACCCAGATCGTGCGCTGCTCGGCGGCCCGCAGCCCCGCCAGACCCCAGAGGCCCAGCGAGAGCAGGAGCACCACGCCGCCCACGGTGGCGTAGGGCACCCAGCGCAGCAGCCCGAGCACGGCGGGCTCCCCGTAGTGCACCGCGCCCAGCTTGACCGCGGTGCCGCGCAGGGTCATGGCCACCGGCTCGTTCTCGCGGTCCAGCCGCGCCACCTCGGCGCGCACCCGCTCGATGCGGGCGCGGATGACCGGCGAGACCCTCAGCCCGCGGCGGAGGCTGTCCACGCTGGCGTCGGGCACCTGCTCGGGCGGCACGCTGATCTTCCGCCAGGCCCGCGGGTAGCCGTCGGGGTCCGTGATGATGATCGGGAAGTCGATGCTGCCCACCACGTCGCGGGTGATGCGCTGCAGCTCCGGGTCGTGCGTGGCGGGGAAGGTCGCCAGCGCCAGGAAGCGGGCGAGGAGACGCGAGGTGGTCTCGACCTCCTCGGTGAGGCGCCGGATGGTCTGGTGGGCGAAGAGGAACACCGAGACCACGAGCAGCATGCTCCCCAGGAAGACCGCGCTGCGGAGGATCTGGGCGCGGGCGCCGCGGAAGCGCGGCTCGCGGGGCAGCAGCAGCGACTTCACCCCGCGGCCGCCAGCTCCTCGAGCCCGCCCAGGTAGGGGCGCAGCGCCGCGGGGATGCGCACGGTTCCCACGCCGGTCTGGTGGTTCTCGAGCAGAGCCGCGAAGGTGCGGGGCAGGGCCACGCCCGAGGCGTTCAGCGTGTGCGGATGCTCCGCCTTCGCGCCCGCCTCGCGGCGGAAGCGCAGGTTCATGCGGCGCGCCTGGAAGTCCTCGAAGTTCGAGCAGGAGGAGCACTCGAGCCAGGCCTTGATGCCCGGCGCCCAGACCTCGAAGTCGTAGCACTTCGCCGCGGCGAAGGAGAGGTCCCCGCTGCACAGCAGCACCTGCCGGTAGGGCAGCTCGAGCGCCTCGAAGATGTCGCTCACGTCCCGCGCCAGGCGCTCGTGCTCGTCGTAGCTGGTCTCGGGCGCCACGATCTTCACCAGCTCGACCTTGTCGAACTGGTGCACGCGCACCATGCCCCGCGTGTCGGCGCCGGCGGCGCCGGCCTCGCGGCGGTACGAGGCGCAGTACGCGGTGAGGTTCGCCGGCAGCAGGCCGGGCTCGAGGATCTCGTCCCGGTAGACGTTGGTCACCGGCACCTCGGCCGTCGGGTTCAGGAACAGGTCGTCCTCGCCCACGTGGTACATGTCGCCCTCGAGCTTGGGGAGCTGGCCCGTACCGAAGAGCGCCGCGCGCCGGATCACGTGGGGCGGCGAGATCTCCGTGTACCCGTGACGCGTCGTGTGGAAGTCCAGCATGAACTGGATGAGGGCGCGCTCGAGCCGGGCGCCGAGGCCGGTGAAGAGCAGGAAGCCCGAGCCGGCGATCTTGGGCGCGCGGGCGAAATCGAGCAGGCCGAGCCGCGTGGCGATCTCCCAGTGCGGCTCGGGGTCGTAGTCGAAGGCCTGCGGCTCCCCCCAGACGCGCTTCACCTGGTTCTGGGCCGCGTCCTTCCCCGGCGGCGTGCTCTCGTGCGGCAGGTTCGGGATCCACGCGGCCAGCTCGCTGCTCTCCTGCTCGAGCGTCTTCAGCTCGGCGTCGAGCGCCTTGATGCGCTCGCCGATCTCGCGGCTCTGCGCGATCAGCTCGTCGGCCGCCGCGCCCGTCGTCTTGCGGCGGGCGATCTCCTCGCTGGCCGAGTTCCGCCGCGCCTTGAACTGCTCGCTCTCGTGCAGCACCGCCAGCCGGCGCTCCTCGATGGCGTAGAAGCGCGCCAGATCGACGGTCATGCCCTTGAGGGCCACGCCCGCCTCGACGCGAGCGCGGTTGTTGCGCAGGAACTTGAGATCGTGCATGGAATCCCCGTGCGGTGGGTTCGCTCGACTCGACGATGCGCGGGCCAGCCTACAACGGCGGCCGGGCAGAGAAAAGGCGGTGGCGGAGCCGAGGAACCCGAGGATGGGCCCCGCTCATCCGGGCGCCGGCGCCCTCGTCGCCCGCTCGAGCAGCGCGATCTGACCGCCGTGGTAGGCGGCGTGCTGGGCCACCCCCAGCAGCATGACCGCGACCGTGACGCCCGTGCCCAGCTCGCGCTCGCGCGTCGCCCCCACCCGCTCCGCCCACCGGGCCGCTGGGAGCTGCCGGGCGGAGCGCAGCAGCTCCTCGTGAGCGGCGAGCAGCCGCCGGCGGGCCGCCTCCCAGGCTCGTCCGGCATCGGCCTCGTATCCGGGCCAGTCGCCGCTCGCCGGCAGGCCGGGAGAGTGGCCCCGAAGGCGAGCACTCACCTCCTCGGTCCAGGCGGCGTGGTGGAGGACCAGCTCGAGGATCGTGTGCGCTCCCGCGATGGGGCGGGCCACCGCCTGCTCGGGCGACACGTCGGCGAGCAGCACCGCGAGCGCCGGACCATGCCAGGGATCGCCGGTGAGGGACTGGGCCAGCGCCTCGAGGATGCTCTCGGCGTCCATGCTCACGCCCCGGCCGGCGAGGCCGTCGGCCCGCCGGCGGCGCTCTCCGCACTCCGGGCCCGCACGCCCCAGCGCGGGGCCGATTCGGTCCTCCGCCGGAGCGGCCGCTCGGGCAGCCGGCCCGCCGGGTCCAGCTCGTCCAGCGTGAAGGGGGCGGACTGCCCCCACAGCTCCGCTTGCCAGCTCGCATTCATCTCCGGACTCCCGGCGCCGGCCGGCCGCGGCCTCCGCGAGCCGTGCGCCACTCGCTCGGCGGGCCCTCAGCGCGAGGGCCTGGACGTGGAGTCGCGGGCCTGCTCGGCCAGCTCGTGCGCGCGCACGTAGGCCGCCCGCGCGTCGTCGTAGCGCCCCAGCTTGGCGAGCGCCATGCCCAGCCCGTAGTAGGCCGCCGCGTCGTCCTCCTTGGCGACCGCGGCCGCGGCGTAGCGCTTGGCCGCGTTGGCGAAGTCGCCGGCCCGATAGAAGGCGTTGCCCGCGTCGATCAGGGCCTGCGAGCGCGCCTCGAGCGCGGCCGCCGCCCGCCGCGCCGCCGCGGCCCGCCGCGCGTGGTCCGGAGCGCAGCCCGACGCGAGCCACGCGGCCACGACGAGGAGCGCGACCAGCAGCCGGAGCGTGCGCACGCTCTTCGTTACTTGGCCGCCTTCGCTGCGGCCTTCTTGGCCCCGGCCTTGCGCGCCGCCTTGGCCTTGACCTTGCGCTCCGAGACCTTGCGGGGCTTCGCACGCTGGCGCGGCTTGGCCGCGGCGGCGCCCGCCGCCTTCTTCGTCGGCTTCGACGGTTTGCCCAGCGTCATGCCGGCGGTGCGGAGCAGGGAGGCCACCTGTTCGGAAGGCTGCGCTCCCTGGTCCAGCCAGAGCTGCACGCGATCCTTCTGCACCACCAGCTCGAAGGGCTGCGCGACGGGATTGTAGTGCCCCAGGATCTCCAGGAACCGCCCGTCGCGCTGCCGCCGCGAGTCGGCCGCCACCAATCGGTAGGAGGGCCGCTTCTTCGCGCCGGCCCGCATGAGTCGGATCACCACCGCCATTCTGACTCCTCCTCTGTGGTTCGTGCTCGGGGGCCGAGCCTACGCGCGACCCCGCCTCAGGCCCGCGAGACCGCGCCGGCCGTGCTTCAGGCGCCTCATCAGCGTGCGCGCCTGCTCGAAATCCCTCAAGAGCTGATTCACGTCGCTCACCTGCGTGCCGCTGCCCGCGGCGATCCGCCGCCGCCGGCTGCCGTCGATCAGCCGCGGCAGGCGCCGCTCCTTGCGCGTCATGCTGAGCAGGATCGCCTCGTAGCGTCCGAGCCGCGCCGTGTCCGGGCGCGCCTGCTCGAGGGCCCCCGCGGGCATCCCGGGCAGCATCTTCATCAGCTCCTCGATGGGTCCCATCTTCTTCACCTGGCGGAGCTGCTCGAGGAAGTCCTCGAGCGTGAACTCCGCGCGCCGCATCCGCTCGGCGAGCTGGGCGGCCTCCTGCTCGTCGACCGCCTGGCGCGCCCGCTCGACCAGCCCCACCACGTCGCCCATGCCGAGGATGCGCCCCGCGAGGCGCGTGGGATCGAAGACCTCGAGTCCGTCGAGCTTCTCGCCCACGCCCAGGAAGAGGATCGGCCTCCCCGTCGCCTGCCGCAAGGAGAGCGCCGCGCCCCCGCGGGCGTCGCCGTCCATCTTCGTGAGCACGAGCCCGTCCACGCCCACCCGCTGGGCGAAGGTCTGGCCGATGCGGACCGCCTCCTGGCCGGTCATGCCGTCCACGACGAGCAGCACCTGATGCGCGTGGATGGCGCGCTTGAGCGCCTCCAGCTCGGCCATCATCGGCTCGTCGATCTGCAGCCGGCCCGCGGTGTCGAGGAGCAGGAAATCGAAGCCCCGCGTCCGCGCCTGCTCCAGGGCCGCGCGCGCGATGTCCAGCGGAGGCACGTCCTGGGGCGCGCGCCAGAAGCCCGCTCCCGCCTGCTCGGCCAGCCGCTCGAGCTGCGCGATCGCCGCCGGCCGGTAGACGTCGGCGCTGGCGAGCAGCACGCGCTTCGCGCGCTGCCGCAGCCAGACGGCGAGCTTGGCCGCGAAGGTCGTCTTGCCCGAGCCCTGGAGCCCCGCCAGCAGGACCACGGTCGGCAGGTGCGGCGAGCCGGCCAGCGTGACCGGGGTCTTGCCGAGCAGGCTCACCAGCTCCTCGTGCACGATGCCCACGACCTGCTGGGCGGCCGTGAGGCTCTTCAGCACCTCTTCGCCCACCGCCCGCTGCTCCACGCGGGCGACGAAGTCGCGGGCCACGGCGAGCTGGACATCCGCCTCCAGCAGGGCGCGGCGCACGTCGCGCAGGCTCTCGCGCACGTTCTCGGGCGTGAGCCTGGCCTGCCCGGTCAGGGTGCGGACGATGCCGTGGAATCGTTCGGTGAGCGCTTCGAACAAGGCGGGCTCCGGCGGTCACGACCCCGTCCGGCGCCCGCCTCCCGGGCCCCGCGGGGCACAAGCTGGCAAAGAGGCGAGGGAAGTTATCACACGGCTCGCGGCCCACAAAAGCCGAGGGCCGGACCACGGCGGCGAGGACCGAGGTCAGTCCTTTGCCAAATCGAGCCGGAACCGCTCGAGCTTGACATCCCGATGCGGCCGCCGGCGGCCTCGGCGCCTAGGCTGCCGCCGGGCTGAAGGGACGCCTCGCCGCGCCCCCGCCCGTTCATTCGCGGCCGCGTGAGCGAGCGATGGAGAGTCGCGGCTCGGCCGCGGCCCTTCCGCCAGGTCGCTCCCACGAGCAGAGACGAGGCGCACGTCGGACCTCCGGCGCGCGCCCCCCGCCGGCCGCGGCAAGGGAGATTCCGCACATGGCTGACGTGAGACTGAGAACCCTCGACGGCGGGACGACGACGCTCGCCTCCTCGACCCTCGACGCGCTGCGCGGCCGCTTGCGCGGAGGACTCTGCCTCCCCGGCGAGCCCGGCTACGAGCAGGCTCGCACGCTCTGGAACGCCATGATCGACCGGCGTCCGGCGCTCGTCGTTCGCGCCGCGGGTGCGGGCGACGTGCTCCAGGCCGTGAACCTCGCCCGCGAGCATGGGCTCCTGCTCGCGGTGCGCGGGGGCGGGCACAACATCGCCGGCAACGCGGTCTGCGAGGGCGGCCTGATGATCGACCTCTCGCCCATGAAGTCGGTCCGCGTCGACCCGGGCGCCCGCACAGCGCGGGTGGAGCCGGGCGTGACGCTCGGCGAGTTCGACCGCGAGGCCCAGACCTTCGCCCTCGCGACTCCGCTGGGCATCAACTCCACCACCGGGGTCGCGGGGCTCACGCTGGGCGGCGGCTTCGGCTGGCTGAGCCGCAAGCACGGCCTCTCGATCGACAACCTGCTCTCCGTGGACGTGGTCACGGCGCAGGGCGAGGTCCTGCACGCCGACGAGCGGGAGAACCCCGACCTGTTCTGGGCGCTGCGCGGGGGCGGCGGGAACTTCGGCGTCGTGACCTCGTTCGAGTTCCGCCTCCATCCCGTCGGCCCCCAGGTGACCGCCGGCTTGATCGTGCATCCCTTCGCCGCGGCGAGGGACGTGCTCGAGGGCTACCGCGAATTCGTGACCGCCGCGCCGGACGAGGTGACCGTCTGGGTCGTGATGCGCAAGGCGCCGCCGCTGCCCTTCGTTCCCGCGGAGTACCACGGCAAGGAGGTCGTGATCCTGGCGGTCTGCTGCGCCGGCGAGATGGAGCGGGGAGAGAGAGCGGTCGCTCCGCTCCGGGCGCTGGGCAAGCCCATCGCCGACGTGGTGGGGCCGCATCCCTTCCTGGGCTGGCAGGCGGCCTTCGATCCGCTGCTCGCGTCCGGGGCCAGGAACTACTGGAAGTCCCACGACCTGCGCACGCTGAGCGACGGCGCGATCGCGACCATGCTGGAGTTCGTGGGCCGTCTGCCCACGCCGGACTGCGAGGCCTTCGTGGGCAACCTGGGCCAGGCGGTGAACCGGGTCCCGGTGGACGCGACCGCCTACCCGCATCGCGACGTCGAATTCGTGCTCAACGTGCACACGCGCTGGAACGACGCGGCCCGCGATCCCGAGTGCGTGGCCTGGGCGCGGCAGTTCTTCGGGCGGATGACTCCCCACGCCAGCGGCGGCGTCTACGTGAACTTCATGCCCGAGGACGAGGCCGCGCGCGTGCAGGCCGGCGCGTACGGTCCCAACTACGAGCGGCTGGCGAGGCTCAAGGCGAAGTACGACCCACTGAACCTGTTCCGGCTGAACCAGAACATCCAGCCGGCAGCCGAGCCGGTGGGCGAGGTCTCGTAGCGGAGGTGCTCGCTTCCACGTGCGGTCGGAGGACGCCGGACACCTCCCGGCGAAGTCCGACTGCACGAGGGAGCCGTGGAAATCAGAGTCCGACCGCTTCGGGCGTTGGAAGCTCAGGAGCCCTTCGGCCTCGAGAGCGCAGGTAGAGCGTGACGAGGTCTGCGTAGATCCTGAGTCGCTCACCCCGGTCCTCGCAAGAGCGGGCGACGCCCAGGGCGGTGCCGAAGTTGCCGCGCCAGGCGTAGTAGCGGGAGACGCGCATGGCAAGCATCGCGTCGCCACCCCCAGTCCGGCGGGCCTGAGACCAAAGGGAGTCTACGCGCCTGGGTGAGATCTTCATGACCGACACGCTGTCATCCACAGGGAGGACGTCCAACAACGCGACAGACTCGCCAGCCTGGCCGCCACCCTCGGCCCCCTCCTGGGCGATGGCCGCCAGGGCCCGCCCCTGGATGTCCTGCCTTCCCAGGGAGTCGGCCATCATGGCGAGGCTGCGGAGGAGCCGCGGTCGTCGCCACCTGAACTCGGGGGGCACCCTGGCCGGAATCGCCAGAGCCGAGTCCCACGATCCTCGTGAGGCATAGAGCCTCACGAGGTACTCGTCGGTTCCCCGGAGCCAGAAGCCGCTCTGGCGATCCAGGTAGCCCGAGGCCATGCCCTGAGCGAGCCGGTTCGTACGGGCCAGGAGTTCGGCCTCGCTCTTCAGGATCCCCCCGCCACGACCAGCCTGTGCTTGCGTCTCCGAGACATCAACCGAGGCGGCCAGCAGCTCGTCGGCAATCCTCTCCGCGGCCACCCGGTCTCCCCCCTCCAGAGCCTTCAGCCCCGCATCGGCCAGCAAGGGCAGAGCCTGGGTCACGATGTTGCTGCGATCCTCACCCCGCGGGATCTTCGCGGCCACGCCCAGGGCTTCCTCGAGAAGAACCCGCCCACCACGGAAGTTTCCCATCTCGCAAACCGATGCGCCCACCATCATCAAGGCGTAGCCGCGGCAAGTCGGGTCCCGCAAGCGTCTGGCGAGGCGCAGGGCCTCGTCCTGCCCCCTGGTTCGCAGGTACGGATCGAACATGTAGAGGACCTCGACTTCACGCTCCGCTCGGGTCGCCGGGCTGGATGCGAGGGCGATGGCCAGATCCATCCGCCCGTGTCCGCCGAACCATTGGTAGAGGGACTGGCGCTCATCCGAGCTCAGACGACCCACGCCATCGGCGGCCACCTGCTTCTCGAAGTCCTCCAGGCAACGGTTCAGATCTCGGGGCGAAAGCGCATTCGGGCGCTGGGGAGTGCCACCAACCGCATCGATCTCCCGCATCCGAACTCGCAGGCTATTGACGCGGCCAAGCGCATCCACCACCAGAGGGGCCATCTCGTCGGCCAGAGTGTCGCGCCCGCTGCCACGCAGGGCGCCGGCCAGATGGATCAGGTAGTCGGCCGTGTCGCGCTCCGCCTGCCAGCGTAGCCCGCCGGTGGAGGCGGGCCCGCCGCCGAGCGCGATGGGCAGTGCCGCGTACGCGGAATCCGCTGCGACCTCTGCCGAACGCCGGTCGCCCTGCGCCCGAAGCGCGTTGGCCATCGAGGCCAATGCGTCTCCCCGATCCCAGGGGTCGGGAATGGCGAACGCAGACTCGAGCCCTGCGCGCGCAATCCCCTGCATGGCGCCGCGGGGGGAGATCTCCTCCAGATTCCGGAGGAAGGTGAGAGCCTGTTGGCAACGAGCCTTCGGAGTGGTGTAGCGGCGCAGGTCCTCCTCGAGGATGGTGAAGACCCTCCTGGCCCGGACCGTGTCTCCGGCCGAGAGGAGATCGCGGACGAAGGCGTCGGCCCCCCAGGGCCGCTGCGTGACGCTGAGGGACGTGGCGAAGGTCCTCATCGCGCCTTCAGGATCCAGCGCCGCCTCTGCCCCCAACCACCGGCCGATGGTGCCGACGTCGACGTCGGGCGTGCTCTGGATGATCCGCCTGGCGTCGCGCTGAGCCTCGTGGATCTGCTGCCCCACGGTTCCCGACCAGAGCCGCAAACCGAAGAAGGCGACGGCCACCGCGGCCACCGCCGCGGCTCCGTACCACAACCTCTGCCTCGCGCGCCTTCGGGAGCCGAGGCTCGCGTCGAGGTAGCGCCGCTCCTCGGGGCTCAAGTCTTCGCCGACCCGTCGCGAGTAGCGCTTGGCATCGTTCAGCATCAGGTCGCTGAAGAGCGGCGGCCCCTTCTCGCCGGCCCGCTTCCACTCCGACATGAAGAAGCGGAGGCGCTGGGTCCACAACAGGAACTCCCTGTCCTTCTCGACCAGCTCCTGGAGCCAGCGCCAATGCCGAAGCAGAGACTCGTGCGCCAGCTCGACGATTCCGTGGCTGGTCACGGCGCCACCGTCCACGGGCCGGGCAGCCGCTTCTTCCCGAGGTGGGGCGGCAGCTCCTTCTTCGTCGCCCCGGGCGACCAGCAGGCGCTCGTCGACCAGGGAATGGAGGAGCGTCCGCTGCGCCGGCGCGAAATCCGACCAGAGCGCCGCCCTGCGCGTGTCGCCCGACCCCTCGCCCGTCGTGGCCACCCGTACCAGCCGGGTCAGCGCGTGGCCCAGCGTGGCCTTCTCGTCGGAAGAGAGTCGGCCCAGAACGTGGTCGGCGCGGGCGCCGATCGCCCCTTTCACCCCGTCCACCGCCTCGTAGGTAGCGAGCGTGAGAGCGCCGCCGCGTCTCTGCTTCCACATCTCCGCGAGACAGTACTGAAGCAGGGGTAGAACGCCGGGCTCCTCGCCCAGGTCGCCGAGGATCCGGCCGGTGAGCCCCGGTTCGAGGGGAATCCGGACCCTCCTCGCGGGCCCTTCGATCGTCTCCTGCAGCTCGTCGGACGTGAGGGGGCCCACGGGAACGTCCCCGTCCGCCAGGACCTGGCTGAAGTCGCGGTGGGCCTCGATGACGTGACCGAGGAAGTCCGCGCGGAGCACCAACGCCACGGTCACGGACTTCTCGTTGGAGGCCTCGAGCAGGGACTCCACGAAGAGCCCCCGTCGCCTGCCCTCCGTCCGCGTGAACAGCTCCTCGAACTGGTCGACGGCGAGGAGCAGTCGGGAAGGTCGCTGCGCGGCCAGCCGCTCGCCGAGCAGGGCGACCGCCTGCGCCAAGTTGCCCGGGTCCCCCTCGAGCAGCGCCCCGAGCTTGATGGACTCCTCCAGGATCTCGGTCGGCGTTCGCTCGGGCTCGGACCACAGGCTCACGATCGCCCGGGCGAGGCGGAAGAACGGGTCGTCGCCGGGCGTCACCCGCAGGCACTCCCAGGTGCCCTCGGCGGGCCGACGCAGGCGCAGCCGGGGGAAGAGCCCGGCCTGCAGGAGCGAGGACTTGCCGCTTCCCGACGGGCCGATCAGCGTCACGATCGGCTTGCTCAGCGCCGTCTGGAGCGCGAGCTGGGAGACGCTCTCGCGCCCGAAGAACAGATGGGCGTCCTCCTCGCGGAAGCTCTCGAGGCTGCGATAGGGGCAGACGACGTCGGCCGGCGCGGAGGCAGGCTCCTTCGCGCCCGCGAGCAGCGCCTCCTCGATCCCGGAGGCGATCAGCCCCTTCCCTTCGAGACCGGCGCTCAGGTCCACCCAGGTGTTCAGCGCCAGGAAGGCCGGCAGGCTCTGGGGGACACAGCGCGGAAGGAGGACGGGCAGCACGGGGTAGTGCTCGCCCCGGCCTTCCTGCTCGATCTGCCAGTTCAGGGCGACCTGCAGCTCGCGCTTCTGGAAATTCCCCAGCCCGACGGGCCCCACGAGGACGGCGGCGCAGGCGGCACCCTTGATGCCCTGCTCCAGGCGGTCGAAATAGGTGAGCCCCGCCGGAAGATCGTCCAGGTCGAGGAAGACCTCGTGACCGGCCTCGCGCAGCTCCTTCGCCAGGAGGATCGCGGCCTTCTGATCCTGATGGTTATAGCTGAAGAAGACCTGCGCGCGCGGCATGCCGGCCTCGAGGGATGAGGAGGGTGAGGGTCCGAGACTATCACACTCCCCGCGCGCTGGGTCAGGGAAGACCGCGGCTTGGGAAGACCGCGGCTCGCGCGGGCCCGTGCGCGGCGGGCGGCTCGCGCGGCGCCCGAGAGCGGCCGCGACCCGTCGCGCTACGCGGTCGCCTCGCCGGACTTGCCGAGCACGCGGTCGGCGGCCGAGTTCACCGCCTTGCGGAAGCCGATGGGATCGCGCACGCCGCGGAACGTCTCGGCCGTCCCGCCCGTGCCCACGACCTTGAGGTCGCCGTAGCGGAACAGCCGGCCCCAGGCGCCCTGCTCGATCACCAGCGACTCCACCTTGGTCACGTTGAGATCCACCGTGCGGGTGTTCATCCAGCCCATGCGGGCGACCACCCGCCGGTCCGTGACCCCGAACTCGTGCGTGGTCACGAGGAAGCGGATGACGAGCAGAGGCACCACGACCAGCAGCGCCAGCGCCAGCACCAGGATCGTGGCCCCGAGCGGCTGGCGCGAGAAGAGCCCCGCCACCGGCGCGCGGGCGAACGCCAGCAGGGCGACGAGGACGACCGCGCCCAGCAGCGAGAGCGAGAGAGCGGGGGGCGAGCACGGCAGCCAGTGCAGCCGGGTGCGGAACAGGAGCTTCTCGCCGGGGCTCAGGACTTGGTCGAGCTGTCCCATCGCTTCCTCCTTGGCTGGACGCGCGCGGCGCGTCGTTCCTCTCCCGCGCCGGCCGGCGCGGCGTCAGCGAATCGCCGCCCGCAGCGCCTCGAGGGCTCGCGCCGGGTCGCCCTGCCGGTAGACCGAGTTCCCGGCCACGAACACGTCGGCCCCGGCGGTCCGGCACTCGGGCGCCGTGACCGGCGAGATCCCGCCGTCCACCTCGATCAGGTAGCGCGCCCCGTGCGCGGCGCGCCACTCTCGCGCGGCCCGCACCTTGGGCAGCATCTCCCGCAGGAAGGCCTGCCCGCCGAAGCCGGGCTCCACGGTCATGACCAGCAGCAGGTCCAGGTCCGCGAGCCAGGGCTCCGCCGCCGCCAGCGGCGTGCCCGGCTTGAGCGCCAGCCCCACGCGGGCGCCGGTCGCGCGCACCGCGGCCAGCGCCGCTCCCGGATCCGCGCAGGCCTCGAGGTGCACGGTGAGGCCGTCGGCGCCCGCCTCGCGGAAGCGGGCGAGCAGGGTCTCGGGCTTCTCGATCATCAGGTGCACGTCCACGAGCGCGGTCGAGAGAGCGCGCGCCGCGCGCACGATCAGAGGACCGAAGGTCAGGTTCGGCACGAAGTGGTTGTCCATCACGTCGCAGTGCAGCCAGTCGCGGGCGGGGTCTACGATCGCCGCCGCCTCGGCCAGGCGCGCGAAGTCGGCGGAGAGGATGGACGGGGCCGCGACGGGCCCGTGCAGCGGCGGGGCGGCGGTCACGAGCCGGACCTCCCGGTTCCCTGCAGGGTGATCACCGTGCTCCGATCCACGCGCGAGCCGGGCGCGGGCGTCTGGAAGATGACGAGCCCGCGCCCGCCCGCGCCCTCCGGGATGATCACGCGGAAGCCGTAGGCCTCCAGCTGACGGCGCGTGACGCCGAGATCGCGGCCGAACAGCTCGGGCATGACGAAGCTCTCCCCGGCGCTGCCCGTCGACACGAGCAGGCCCACCGCGGCCTCGCGCGGCAGCACGCTCTCGGCGGGCGGGTCCGTCCCCGCCACGAGGCCCTCGCCCACGTCGTCCGAGGGGGCGCGGGTGACGCCGCCCACGCTGAGCCCCGCCCGCTCGATCAGGATGCGCGCGCCGCGCAGCGAGGCGCCGAACAGCTCGGGCACGGAGCTGAACTCCTCGCCCAGGCTCAGGACCACGGAGACCCGGCGCCCCGCCCGCACGGGCGTCTGCGGCGGCGGGTCCTGCTGCAGGATCAGGCCCCGCGGGACCGCCGGATCGAAGCGCTCCCCGGCGTGCGAGAGCCTGAGCCCGGCGGCGCGCAGCGCCTGCTCCGCCTGATCCTCGCTCTGGTTCGCGAGGTCCGGCACGCGCACCTCGCCCGCGTGGTGGACGAGCTGCGGCATGAGCAGGCCGTTGAAGAGCGCGAGGCCGATGGCGAAGGCGAGCACGGCGATGCCGATGAGCACCGACATGAAGATCACGGTGCGCAGCCCGCGACCCGGGCGCCGGCGCTCGACGAACGGCGGCGCGGAGGGCGGCCCCGCCCCGGCGGGCGCCGGAGGCGGCGCGTCCGCAGGGCCGGCCGCGGCCGGTGCGGGCGCTCCCGGAGCCTCGCGATCCGCGTCGGCGCTCATGAGGTCTTGCGGAAGCGCGCGGCGAAGGCGCCGTCGCAGCCGTGCACGTGCGGGAGGATGCGCACGAATCCATCCGCGTCCACCAGCTCGTCGGGCACCCGCCCACTGGCGCTCTCCAGCACGAACGCGGGGCTCTGGCGGAGGAAGCGCTCGATCACCTGCGTGGTCTCCTCGGGCTCGAAGGAGCAGACGCTGTACACGAGCACGCCGCCCGGTCGCGCCCGCCGGCCGCCCGAGGCGAGCAGGTCGAGCTGCATGGGCGGCAGCTCGCGCAGCATCTCGGGCCCCTTGCGCCAGCGCGCGTCGGCCCGGCGCCCGAGCACGCCCAGGCCCGAGCAGGGCGCGTCCACGAGCACGCGGTCGAAGGGCATCGGGAAGGCGTAGCTCCGTCCGTCGCCCAGCACCACGTGCACGGCGTGCGTGCCCAACCGCTGGACCGTGGCCTCCAGCGAGGCCACGCGCGCCGCCGCCCGCTCCATCGCCCACACCTCGCCCTCGTCGCCCATCAGCTCGGCGAGATGGGTGCTCTTCCCGCCCGGCGCGGCGCAGAGGTCGAGCAGGCGCTCGTGGGGCTCGGGCGCGACGAGCCGCGAGATCAGCGCCTCGCTCTCGTCCTGCACCGTGCAGAGCCCCTGCTTGAAGACCTCGAGCGCGCCGGGAGCCGTGCTGCCGTCCAGCCAGACCAGGTCGGGGGCCAGGCGCGCGGGCGTCGCCGTCACCCCCGCCGCGGCCAGGCGCTCGACGAGCTGCTCGCGAGTGAGGCGCAGGCGGTTCACCCGCAGCCCCACGGGCACGGCGCGATTGTCGGCGGCCAGCAGCGCGCGCGTGGCTTCGGGCCCGAAGCGCTCGAGCCAGCGCTCCACGATCCAGCGCGGGTGCGAGCCCCAGATCGCCAGGGACTCGGCGTCGTCGCCGGCGGGCGGCGCGAGCGCGTCCTTCTCCTCGACGAGCCGCCGCAGCACGCTGTTCACCAGCCCGGCGGTGCCGGGGTGCCCGTACTTGTGCGCGAGCTTCACCGATTCGTCCACGGCCGCGTGCGCCGGCACGCGGTCCAAGAAGAGGATCTGGTAGGCGCCGAGCCGCAGGATGTTCTTGATCCAGGGATGCACCTTGCCCAGCCCGATGTGCACGAGCGGATCCAGCGTCCAATCGATGCGCCCGCGCCAGCGTAGCGTCCCCTTCACCAGCTCGTGCATGAGGGCCTGGTCGCGGGCGTCCGGGCCGCCGCGCGCGTGGGCGCCGTCCAGCAGCCGGTCGCTGAAGGCGCTGCGCGTGTCGGCGGCGTGCAGGATGCGCAGCGCCGCCTCGCGGGGATTGGCGGGCAGGGGCGGCAGGCCCTTCTCGACGAAGGGCGCCCCGCCGGCTCCCTCGCGCTGGCTCCCCGGCCGGGGGCCGCGCCGCGGGCCCGGGCGGGAGCCGCGGCCCGGGGACTCCTCGTAGATGGGGCGCGAGCGGTTGACCGCCCCCGCCTGTCCGTTGGGCCGGCGGCGCCGCCGCCAGCCGCCCCGGCGCTCCTCGCCCCCCTGCGGACTCACGCGCTCGGCTCCTTCTCCAGGCTGAGGCGGGCCCCGGGTTCGAGCCGCGCCCCCCGCGCCCACTCGGCTCCGCTCATCTCCGTCCGCCCCTCCGGCTTCACCCGCGTGATCACGATCACGCCCGGATCGCAGGCCACCATCAGGCCCTCGCGCGTGACCGCCAGCAGCGTGCCCGGCGGCTCGGCCACGGCCAGCCGGTGCTGCGGCCAGGACGCGGTCACCAGGAGCCGCCGGCCCGCGCAGGCGGTGGCGGCGCCCGGCCAGGGCGTCACCGCGCGCTGCCGGTTCCAGACCGCCACGGCGTCGAGGGCGAAGTCCATCTGGCCGTCCTCCTTGCGCAGGCGCTTCGCATACGCCCCGGCCTCGCGCGGCTGCGGCCGCCTGGGCGCCCGGCCGGCGGCGGCGAGCAGCAGGCTCTCGGCGAGCAGCGGCCCGCCCAGCTCGGCGAGCTTCTCCGCCAGCGAGCCGGCGTGGTCGCCGGGCTCGATCGCCAGCCAGCGCTGCAGGATCATGTCGCCCGTGTCGATGCCCTCGTCCAGGAAGATCGTGGTCACGCCGGTCCAGGCCCGGCCCTCCCAGAGCGCCCGCTGCACCGGCGAGGCGCCGCGGTAGTCCGGCAGCAGCGACCCGTGCAGGTTGATGGCGCCGCACCGCGGCACCCGCAGCAGCTCGGGACCCAGGATCGCCCCGAAGGCCACCACCGCGAAGAGGTCGGGAGAGAGCGTGGCGAGCCGGGCCCGCAGGGCCTCGTCCCTCGCGTCCGCCGCCTTCTCGACCGGCAAGGCGAGCCGGGCGGCCTCGCTCGCCACCTCGGACTCGGCCACGACGCGGCCCCGTCCCTTGGGTCGGTCCGGCCGCGTGACGACCAGCGCCACCTCGCAGGTGCGCGCGACCGCGCGCAGCGCCGGCACGGCGAAGGACGGCGTGCCCATGAAGACGACCCGGGGCCGGCTCAGGCGCGGCCTCCCGGCGGGGCCTCCGGACCGCTCTGCGGATCGCGGCCGGCGCCCGCCCGTCCCGCGGCTCGCGGCGGCAGGTTCACGGGCGGATGGTAGTCCTCGGGCAGCTCGCCGCGCGCCAGAGCTTCGAGCGAGCGGCGCAGGAACTGCCGCTTGAGCGGCGAGAGGCGGTCCACGAAGAGGACGCCGTCCAGGTGATCGATCTCGTGCTGGATGGCGCGGGCCAGGTAGCCCTCGGCGTCCACCTCCAGGGGCCGGCCCTCCTCGTCCAGCGCCTCGACCAGCACGCGTCCGGAGCGCGTCACCTCCTCCCAGGTGCCGGGGATCGAGAGGCAGCCCTCCTCCGCGGTCTGCGTGTCGTGGCGCCGCTTGATCACCGGATTCACCAGCGCGTAGGCGGCGCGCTCCTCCTCGTCGAGGGGCACGTCCACCACGATCACCCTCTGCGCGACGCCCACCTGGTTGGCCGCCAGGCCCACGCCCCCGTAGGCCTGCATGGTCGCGCGCAGGTCGGCGATGAGCTGGCGCAGCGTCTCGTCCACGGTGGTGACCTCGCGCGCCTTCTCGCGCAGGACGGGGTCGCCGTAGATGCGTACGGGTCGCACGCTCACTTCGCGCCGCCCTCCGGGACGACGTTCACGATCGCGCTCTTGAGGAACTCCACCTTGACGTCCTCGGCGATGCGCAGCACGGCCTTCTGCTCGTCCAGCCCCACGATCGTGCCGATGATCCCGCCGGAGGTCACGACCCTGTCGCCCTTCTTCAGGGCCGCCAGCATCTGCTTCAGCTTCTTCTGCTGCACCTGCTGCGGGCGGATCAGGAGCAGGTAGAAGATGAGGATGATCGGCAGGAACTGCACGATGTAGAGCAGCATCGAGATGTTCGAGTTGGGCGAGCCGGAAGCGGCCGCGCCGCGCCCGAACAACCCTTGCGCGAGCGCCTCGCTGGTCAGGAGCATGCGTGATCCTCGGGTGACTGGCCGGCCCCACCGGCCGGACCGTCGGTCGTGCGCCCCGCCCTCGCGGCCGGGCGCGCCTGGGTGAATCCGAATCGTTCCCGGCTACGCGTCCGGCCCCGCGGCCGCTCCGGCCGCCGGGGTGGCGCGCGCCAACGTCTCTCCGCTGTGATAGCGCTCCAGGAACTCTCGGCGGAAGGCGGCGTAGTCGCCGGCCAACACCGCCGCCCGCGCCCGGCGCACCAGCGCGATCATGTGGTGCACGGCGTGGATCGAAGCGAGCCGCATGCCGAGCAGCTCGTTCGCCGCGAACAGGTGCCGGAGGTAGGCGCGCGAGAAGCGCGCGCAGGTGTAGCAGTCGCACGCCGGGTCGAGCGGCCGCTCGTCGCGCGCGTACCCCGCGTTCTTCACCACCAGGCGGCCGGTCGAGATGAAGACCGTGCCGCGCCGGGCGTTGCGCGTCGGCAGCACGCAATCCATCATGTCCACGCCTCTGCCCACGGCCTCCACGACGTCCACCGGGTGTCCCACCCCCATCAGGTAGCGCGGCTTCTCGGCCGGGAAGGCCGCGCAGTCGTGCTCCACCATCTCGAGGCCCAGCCGGCGTCCCTCCCCCACCCACAGCCCGCCCAGGGCGAGGCCGTCGAACGCCATCTCCTCGAGCCCCGCGAAGCAGCGGGCCCGCTCCGCTCCATCCGTTCCGCCCTGGACGATCCCGAACAGGGCCATGGCCCCGCGGCCCCGCTCCCGCAGCCGCTCGCGCTCGGCCAGCGAACGGGCCGCCCAGTCCAGGGTGCGATCCACCGCCGCCCGCAGGCTGGCGGGCTCGGCCGGCAGCTCCACCAGTTCATCGAGGGCCATGGCGACGTCACTGCCCAGTCCGTCCTGGATGCGGACCGCGTCCTCCGGGCCGATCACGCGCCGCGAGCCGTCCAGGTGCGAGCGGAACTCCACGCCCGCGTCGCTCACCCGCCGGAGC
Organism: Candidatus Eiseniibacteriota bacterium; assembly: GCA_033853925.1. Classification (GTDB taxonomy): domain Bacteria; phylum Eisenbacteria; class RBG-16-71-46; order RBG-16-71-46; family RBG-16-71-46; genus JANXPZ01. Next base: position 1,267 of record JAWOLC010000027.1, on the reverse strand, counting down.
GGCGACAGGCTCATCACCTGGAAGCCGCCGCTGTCGGTGAGGATGGTGCCCGGCCACCCCATGAAGCGATGCAGCCCGCCCAGGGCCGCCACCGTCTCGACTCCGGGCCGCAGCGAGAGGTGGTACGTGTTCGAAAGCAGGATGTCGCAGCCGGCCGCCTGGAGCTCGTCCGGCGTGAGCGTCTTGACCGAGCCCGCCGTGCCCACCGGCATGAAGGCCGGCGTGAGCACCTCGCCGTGTTCCGTTCGGATGCGTCCGGCGCGGGCGGCGGTCTTCGGGTCTTTCGCTTCGAGCGTGAACGAGAAGGGCATCGAATGCCCGCGGTCTGCCGCAAGCGCCGCACGGCTGGAGGACGCAGCCGCCACGGCGCGCCCGGCCACCCAGCATTCGGGTCCCGCCTCCTCCTGCCCTGGCGGGACCGCTAACGTTCGTCGGCAATCTAGGGGACGCGGGCAGGAACGGTCAAGGCGGGCACCCCCCGCGAGTCGCGGCCGGCCCGTGCTCCCCCTCCGCTCGCGCGACGGGAGCGGCGCACGGCCGAGCACGGCGCCCACCGCCGAGCGAGCGGCGAGGGAATTGGGGGACGCCGTTCAGCCTCGCTCCTCGACTCCCGGCACTGGCAACGGCTTCGACACTCGCCGGGAGAAGCCGTAGCATCCCGGTCACGCCGAGGCGCCGCCACCCGTCCATGACCTCACGTCCCCGCCCGATTCCCGTCCGCGCCGAACCCGCTCCGCGCCTGCCCCGCTGGGCGGCGGCCTGCTTCCTCGCCTCGGGGGCCGCCGGACTCGTCTACGAGGTCGTCTGGTCTCGCGAGATCGCCTACGTGCTGGGCAACTCCCTGCACGCGGTGGCCACCGTCGTCGCCGCCTTCCTGAGCGGGCTGGCGCTCGGCGCCTACGTCCTGGGCGCGCGCCTCGCGCGCCTCGGCCGGGGCGCGCGGCTCTATGCTCTGCTCGAGCTGGGAATCGGCCTGCTCGGCCTCCTCTCGATCCCGGCGCTGCGCGGCTTCGACCCGCTGGCGGGCGCCCTCTATCGCGCCTGCGGCGGGGAGACCCCGGCGTTCGCGGCCGCGCGCTTCCTGCTCCTGTTCCTCCTCCTCCTTCCGCCGACCGCCCTCATGGGCGCGACGCTGCCCGTGCTCGTGGGGCACTTCGAGCAGCGGAGCGTGGGTCCGGTTCTGGCCCGCCTCTACGCGCTCAACACGGTGGGAGCCGTGCTCGGCTCGCTGCTGGCCGGGTTCGCGCTCGTCCCCGGCCTCGGGCTC
>JAWOLC010000026.1:0-13196 GCA_033853925.1 Candidatus Eiseniibacteriota bacterium | reverse complement strand
GGGGCGCCGCGCCGCCCTACCTCTACTCCCCCACCCGCTCGAGCGCCGCGAGCGTCCCGCGCAGCGTGTCCACGCCCGAGCGAGGCCCCCCGGCGAGCAGCGAGTCCACCGCCTCGTCCAGGTCCGCGTCCGCATCGTCCGCCGCGAGGGCCTCGAGCACGGCGAGCAGGGGCTCGGCGTAGAGCCGCGCGGCGGCGGCGGCCAGCATCTGCGCGGAGAGCCGCGCCGTCTGCGCGACGCAGCCCCCTAGCGCCACGACCAGGTCCTGGCGCAGGCGCGGGGCCTCGGGGTCCAGCCAGTGGGCCGCGTCCAGGCCCGCCAGCACGCCGACGACCATGTCGTCCCCCGAGGGGGTGAGGCCACCGCCCACGCCGACGATCGCCGCCAGCTCCGCGCCGCCGCCACCGCCGCGGAACTTCTCCAGCGCCGCGTCGAGCACCTCGCGGAACGGATCCTCCGCCACGCCGGACCCGGCGCGCAGGGCGAGCCGCCGGAGCCGCGGCGCCGCCAGGCCGTGCAGGCGGTGGACGATGCGCAGCTCGATGACGGGCACGTCTTCCAGCTCGATGTGGAGCGGCCCCGCCTCGAGCACGTCCGCCGTCACGCTCACGGGCTCGCCCTCCGGGAGCCAGGCGAAGGCGGCGGGGTCCAGGGCCACGCTCAGCGCCCAGGGGTGAAGGGGCGCGTCCCGGGGCAGCAGGGCGACCAGGGGCCCGCCGTCGAGGAGGAGGTTGACGGCGCGCGCGTGCACGGAGACGACGCGGCCGCGCCGGTCGCTGGCCAGAGCCTCGGCGGCCAGCGATCCAGCGCGGCTCGCGCGCACGCTCTCCTTCCCGCCTAGCGCCGGCCCTTGCGCCGGGTCTTCGACCCTCGGGGAGCGCGGGTCGCAGGCGCCTTGGCCACGCTCGGGGCGGGAGCCACGACCTTCCTCGGCGCCTTCGCCGCCTTGGCCGGCACGGCGGGCTCGCTCACGGCGGTCTTCGCCACCACCGCCTTCTCCTCGGCCGGCGGCCGGGGAGCCGCCGCCTTCACCTTCGCCACCCGGCCTCCCGCCGGCTTGCGCCCGTGCAGGCGCAGGGCGTAGGCGCCGGCGATGTCGCCGAAGCGCGTGAGCAGGCAGGTCGACTTCTCCTTCATCAGCTTCTCGTAGCGGTCGTCCTCGACGAAGGCGACGATGCGCGAGATCGAGGACTCGCCGTCCACGAACCGCCAGGGGAAGCAGCCGATCGTGCAGCGCTGGTTGAGGAGGAGGTCGATGTCGCCGCCCAGGCACTCGGCGTGCACGATGCCGTGGTTGAACATCTCGAGGTGCATGAGCTGGTACTTTGAGTCGTCGAAGAACTCGGCCAGCGGCATCTTGTACTTGTCGCGGAAGTGCCGGTCGGCCTCGCGCGCCTGACGCGGCATCCAGTCGCGGATGATCGTGTTCATCGGGTGGTCGGCGCTGCCGCAGTCCACGCCGATCCAGCGCAGCTTCTTCCGCTTGGCCCACTCGGCGAACTCGCGGTCGGGTCCGGGGTGCTTGACCATGTAGGCGATCTCGTCGGCGGTCGGCTGATCCCAGCCGTAGTGATGGTAGCCGGTGTGGATGATCAGGATGTCGCCCTCGCGCACCTCGACCCGCTCCTCCACCATCCTGGACGTGTAGATGTCGTAGTCGCCGCAGACGTCCGAGAGGTCGGCGACCGCCGCGTCGTGCACCAGGAAGTCCATGTCGAGCGAGGCGATGTCCTTGCCCGGTGTGTAGAAGTGGATCTCCCCGTCCAGGTGCGTGCCCAGATGGTTCGAGTGGGTGAGCACCTGTCCGTTGGCCCCGTTCGGAGCCAGGCGCTTGAAGTACTTCACCTGCAGGGGCTCGTAGGTCGGCCACGCGGGCGTGCCGACGCCGAGGGGGATCGTGAGATCGATGATCTTCATGGGTTCCTCCGGACCACGATGCGCTGCCTCCGAAAACCCGACCACCGGGTGGGCTCTTCGCTCCTCGCTGCCACGCGTCCTGCCGCCACGACTCGCGCGTCGCTCCCGCGCCTCGGGCTCGTTCCTTCCTGCACGGCGCCCCTCAGGCCGGCGGCCCCGCCGGCTTCGCCAGGGTGCCGGCGAAGGCCAGCAGAGCGTCGCGGAAGCAGGCGAAGGGCGGCTTCACGAGCCCGGCCCCCACCATGCCGACCCCGGGCTCCTTGTGGGCGATGCCCGTGTTCACGACCGGCACGACGCCGCTCTCGACCACCTTGAGCAGATCGATGCCCGTTGCCGTGCCGCGGAAGTCGAGCACCGGGATCTTGTAGGCCGGATGCTCGGCGAGCGTGATGCCGTACATGCGACGGGTGAAGGCGACGGCCTGGCCGGCGCTGCCCCCGACGAACTGCACGATGGCCGGCGCCGCCGCCATGGCCATGCCCCCCAGGCCGGCCGTCTCGGTGATGACCGAGTCGCCGATGTCGGGAGCGGCGTCCGCGGCGGTGAAGCCGGGCAGGTAGAGCCCCTCGACCATCGGCGCGGGCGCGGTGAACCAGCGTCCGGGCAGCCCGGCGACCTGGATGCCGAAGTCGGTGCCGTTCCGCGCCATGGCGCTGATCAGGGTCGAGCGCGGGATGCCCGTCGTCGGGTCGAGCGAGCACTTGCTCGCGGCCATCGAGAGGTTGAGGAAGAAGTGGTCGTTGCCGTCGAGGAAGCGCAGCACGGCCACCAGGTCCTCGGCGGCCGGCGTCGCGCGCACGAGGTGCGGCGCCAGCGTGCGGATCAGGAGCGAGGTCGCCGCGCGGTTGCGGTTGTGCACCTCGTCGCCCATCTGCAGCGCCTGGGCGATCAGGCTGCGCACGTCGAGCGGCCCGTGCGCCGCCAGGGCCGCGCTCAGCGCCGGCGCCAGCACGCGCTCCATCCAGCGCAGGCGCTCGATGACCTCGGCGTCGTAGGCGCCGTAGCGCAGCACCTTGCCGAGACCCTCGTTGAGCGTGGCGTACGAGCGGTTGCCGAAGGCCTGGTTCTCCAGGATCCAGACCGGCATCGAGGCCGTGACCACGCCCGCCATGGGACCCACGGCGGCGTGGTGGTGGCAGGGGGAGAACTCGACGGACCCCGAGGCGGCCAGCCTCGCGGCCTCCTCGGGCGTCTTCGCCAGCCCCTCGTAGACGAGCCCGCCCATCACGGCGCCGCGGGTGGGGCCGCTCATGCGGGCCCACTCGACCGGCGGACCCGCGTGCAGGACGAGGTTCTTGCGCATGCCCGGCACGACCTCGAGGGCCGTGCCGATGCCGGTGACGACCGGCTTGGCCGCGAGCAGCCGCTCGAGCGACTGCCGCGTGGCGGCGGCGATGTCGGCGCGCACGGCGCCGTCGGGGCCGAGGCAGGCCTCCAGCGCCTCGAGCAGGGCGGGATCGCCGCCCGCGGGCGGACGCCAGTCCACTTCGATGGCCGTGCCGCCCGCGCGGCGCAGGTCCCTGGCGAACGAGGCCAGCCCCACGTTCACCACCGCGAGGTCGGAGCCGAAGAGCGCGAGCACCTTCTCCGTGTCCATCACCTGGGCCTCCCGCTCGCGGCGGCGGCGGCGGCGCGGACGAGCACGGCGGCCGCGAGCGAGGCCGCCGCGCGATTGTCCGCTTCCACCGTGACGCCCGCGGCCTCGAGGCGGCGGACCTGCGCGTGCCAGTCCTGCGGGTCGTCCGACGTGCCCGTGACGGAGGCGATCGCCACGACCGGGCGCGCGCCGGCCAGGGCGCGCGCGCGCTCCAGCCCGGCGGCGAGCACGCCGGCGGGGTCGGGGTGGGCGCCGTAGCCGAGCACGCAGTCGAAGAGCAGCAGGCGGGCGCCCGCGCCGCTCATCTCCGCTTCGAGCCGCTCGTTCCGCAGCGCGGGCTCGATCATGGGATGCGGACGCCCGCGGGTGAACACGTCGTCCCCCAGGTCGAGCAGCAGATGGGGGCTCGGACGTTCCCGGGCCGCGGCTTCCGTCCCCTCGACGCGCAGGGGTCCGTGCTTGTGCAGGTTCGAGCGGACGGCGAGCCGCGAGCGGCCGAGGAGCGCGAGCGCCTCCTGGCCGGTCGTGCCGCCGCAGAAGAGCCCGCGCAGCTCCACGTCCGCCGGCAGGCGCGCCGCGAGCTGGGCCACGTGGGTCGGCTCGGGGCCGGGGTAGGCGGGCGGGAGGTCCGGCGCCCCGCTCAGCCGGCAGGCCGCCTCGGCCGCGTCCGCCAGCGAGTCGGCGTAGACGATGCGGTGCCGCTCGTCCGCCGCCCGCGACTCGGAGCCGACGAAGTGCACGACGCAGGGCTTGGGCGTGGCCCCCAGGGCCGCGATCACCCGATGCGCGACCGCCGCCGCCGGAGGCTTGGAGATGACGACGAGGACCTGTGTGCCCGGATCCGCCGCGAGCGCCTCGATGCCGAAGAGCGTCATCAGGCCGCCCACCTCCTCGGAGAGGTCGCGCCCGCCCGTGCCGATGGCCTGCGAGACGCCGCAGCCCAGACGGTGGACGAGGCTCGTCACCTCCTGGATGCCGGTCCCCGCCGCGCCGACGATGCCGATCGGGCCGCGCCGCACGGCGTTGGCGAAGCCGAGCGGGCGGCCATCGAGGATGGCCGTTCCGCAGTCGGGCCCCATCAGCAGCAGCCCGCGCCTTCGCGCCTCCTGCTTGAGCGCGATCTCGTCGGCCAGCGTCACGTTGTCGGAGAAGAGCATGACGTGCCGGCCCAGGCCCAGCGCGCGTCGCGCCTCGCGGGCCGCGTGCTCGCCGGGCACCGAGATCAGCACGAGGTTGGCCTCCGGGTGCGCCTGCACCGCGGCGGCCAGGGACGTCGGCCGCGCTTCCGTGTCGGCCGCCGCGGGCGCCTCGGCCGCGAGCAGCCGCGCCAGCTCGGTCTCCACCACGGCCGCGGCCCCCGCGCCACCCTTCACCGCGATCACCAGGTCGTTCGGCCGAGCCGCGGACAGCTCCGGGCCGCCGTAGCCCAGCGCGCCGAGCAGCTCGCGGTTCTGCGGCGTGCCCATCGCCACCACGGCGTCCTCCACGTCCGCGAGGGCCTTGAGGCCCTGCGAGATGCGCATGAGGAGCACGGAGTCGTGGTACGAGTCCCTGCGCACCAGCACGAGCGCGGCCATCGCTACTCCCCCGCCACGCCCGTCGTCTGGGCGCGGCCCGCCGGCCGGAACGCCGGGTCGGCGGCGTGCTTGAGCGTGAGGTAGATCCGCTCCGGATCCAGCGGCAGCTCGAAGAACTCGATCCCCGTCGCGTTGGCGATCGCGTTCCCCACCACGCTCGGCACGGAGATCATCGGGTGCTCGGCGACGCCGCGCGCCCCGTACGGACCCTGCGGATGCGGCGTCTCGACGAAGAGCTGCCGCATCTCGAGGGGAATGTCCTTGGCCGTGGGAATCTTGTAGTCCTGGAAGGAATTGTTGAGCAGGCGGCCGCCCTCGAAGACGAACTTCTCGATCACCGCCGAGCCCAGCCCCTGCACCACGCCGCCGATGACCTGGGTGCGGCACTGCTGCTGGTTCAGCACCTTGCCCGCGTCGAAGGCGGAGACGAACTTGAGCACCCGCACGTGGCCGGTGTCGGTGTCCACCTCCAGCTCGACGCCGTGCGCGCCGTACGTCCAGTTGAGCGCCGGCAGCCCCTGTCCGGTGTCGGGGTCCAGGTTGGTGAGCCCGGTGGCGATGTAGCGGCCCTTGCCGATCACCGGCCCGCCCACGCTCGTCCCGTCCGGGTAGGTGTAGCCGAGCACGATCTGGGCGTAGTCGAGCGGGCTCTCGGGCTTGCCCCGCGCCCACACCTTGCCGTTCGCGCACTCGATCTGGTCGGGCGGCGCGTGCAGGACCTGGCTGGCGATCGCGCGGATCTGGTCCAGGCACTCCCGAGCCGCCTGGATGATGGCGTTGCCGCCCATCACGGTGAAGCGGCTGGCCACCGTCTGCCAGTCGTAGGGCGTGTAGTCGGTGTCGCTGTCCCAGGGCACGCGCACCTTCTCGAGCGGCAGCTTCAGCTCGTCGGCCGCGATCTGGGTCAGCGTGGTGTAGGTGCCTTGGCCGTAGTCCACGCCCGAGACCAGCACGTTCGCCGAGCCGTCGCCGTTGAACAGGATGGTGGCGGAGCAGGAGGTGTACGTCGGCATGGCGGGCGCCTTGTGCAGCATGGCGACCCCCTTGCCGCGCACCTTGCCCGAGCCCGCCCGCACCGGCTTCTCCGGGCGCCGCTGCCCGTCCCAGCCGATCGCTTCGGCGACCAGGCGCAGGCACTCCTCCGGCCGGCCGTGGCCGGTCGTGAACTTCTCTCCCGTGATCGTGGTCTCCCCCGGGCGCAGCAGGTTCCGGCGGCGGAACTCGACGGGATCCATCCCCACCGCCCGCGCCACCAGGTCCATGTTGCGCTCGATGCCCCAGAGCACCTCGAGGTGGCCGAAGCCGCGGTAGGCGGTGCCGAAGACCTTGTTCGTGTAGACCACGAACGAGTCGAGCTTGCAGTTGGGCACCACGTACGGACCCGCGCCCGAGTAGGCCGCGGCGCGGCCGACGTTGACGCCGTAGTCGGCGTAGGCGCCGGCGTCCCACAGGTAGGTGACGTCGAGGGCGGTGATCCGCCCGTCCTTGGCGACGCCGGTCTTGATGCGGCTGCGCAGACCCTGGCGCGAGGGGAGCGTGTTGAACTCCTCCTCCCGGGTCGCGGCCAGCTTCACCGGCCGGCCGCCCGCCGCCTTCGACAGGCAGTAGACGAGGGGCTCGAGGGAGATGCCCGCCTTGCCGCCGAAGCCGCCGCCCACGTAGGGGATGCGCACCCGCACCTTGGAGAGCGGCAGGCCGAACGTGCGGCAGAAGAGGTGGCGCACGGTGAAGGGCGATTGCGCCGAGGTGATGATCTCGACCTCGCCGTCGGGGCGGGCGGTGGCGATCGCCGTGTGGGTCTCCATCGGCACGTGCTGCACGGGCGGGTTCTGGAAGTGGAACTCGAAGATCCGCTCCGCCTCGGCCATGCCCTTCTCGACGTCGCCCTTGCGGATCTTCTGGTGATGCGCCGTGTTCCGTCCCGGCTGCGGGAAGAACACGCCCTTCATCCACGAATAGCGCCCCAGGTCCGGGTGCACCTGCGGCGCTCCCTCGGCCCGCGCCTCCTCCACGTCCAGCACGGGCTTCAGCGGCTCGTACTCGACCTCGATGGCCTGGACCGCGTCCTGGGCCTGCCGCCACGTCTCCGCGGCGACGGCGGCCACCGCCTCGCCCTGGTAGCGCACCACGTCCCGGGCCAGGATGTCCTTGTCCTCCATGTACAGCCCGAGCTTGTAGGGCAGGTCGGCGCCGATGAGCACCGCCTTCACGCCCGGCATGGAGCGCGCCTTCGTCACGTCGATGCGCCGGATGCGCGCCGAGGGATGCGGCGAGGTGAGGAGGCGGGCCGTGAGCATGCCGGGCAGGGTCATGTCGTGCACGAAGGTCGCCGAGCCCGTGACCTTGGCCACCGCGTCCACCCGGTTCGCGCCCGTGCCCACGTAGGGCGCGACGGGCGCGGGAGCGGCGCGGTAGCCGCCGCGGGCAACGGCCTCGACCGCCTGGATGATCGGCTCGTAGCCGGTGCAGCGGCAGTAGTTGCCCGCCAGCGCCTCGACGATCTCCTCGCGGGTCGGGTGCGGGCGGCGGGCCAGCAGCGCCCGCGCCGAGGCCAGCATGCCCGGTGTGCAGAAGCCGCACTGGATGGCGCCGAAGTCCACGAAGGCCTGCTGCAGCTCGGAGAGCACGCCGGGCTGCTGGGTCTCGGCCTCGGCCGTCTCGATCACCGCGCCGTCGGCCTCCACCGCCAGGATCATGCAGGCGTTCACCGGCCGCCCGTCCAGGATCACGGTGCAGGCGCCGCACTCGCCGATGTGGCAGCCCGACTTGACGCTGGGCTGGTGCAGGTCCTCCTTCAGCAGCTCGAGCAGGGTGCGGTCGGCCGGCACCTCGAGGGTGTTGGTCTGGCCGTTGACCGTCAGGGTGATGGGGTAGGTCTTCATGACGGCCTCCGCGCGCCGCCGAACAGGCGCCCGGCCAGGCGCCGGCACAGCAGGGCCGTCATCTCGCGCCGGTACTCGGCGGAGGCGCGCAGGTCGTCGATCGGCTGGATGTGCTCCAGCGCCAGCGCGGCCAGCCGCTCGCCCACCTCCCGCGGGTCGGCGCTCGCGCCCACGCCGGGGAGCGCGGGGATGAGCACCGGCGTCACCGCGCAGGAGCCGATGGCCAGCCGCACGACGCTCGCGGTCGGATCGTGGGCCGCCGCCGCGTTCACCAGCGCCAGATCGTGTCCCCAGACGCGCTTGATCTTGGCGAAGGCGCTGCGCAGCCCGGGCGCGGGCTTGGGCACCACGACCGCCGTCACCAGCTCGCCCGGGCCCAGCGCCGTGTGCTTCACGCCCAGGAAGAAGTTGGCGAGGGGCGCCTCGCGCCTCCCCTCCGCCCCCGCGATCCGCAGACGCCCGCCCAGCACCAGCAGCGGCGGCGCCGTGTCCATGCAGGGCGAGGCGTTGGCCAGGTTCCCCGCCACGGTGGCCCGCGAGCGCACCTGCAGCGAGCCGATGGCGCCCGCGCCCTCGGCGAGGGCGGGGAAGGTCGCGCGGATGCGCTCGTCGTCCGCGACGCGCTGCACGAGAACGCAGGCGCCGAGGACCAGCTCGCCCTCGGGCGTCCAGGTGATCTCGCCCAGCTCGGGAATGCGCTTCACGTCCACCAGTACTTCCGGCGCAGGCGGAGTGCGGAGCGCGATCATCAGATCGGTCCCGCCCGCGAGGATCCGCGCGCCGCCTCCGGCCTCGGCCAGCAGGGCCGTGGCCTGCGCCACGCTGCCGGGCCGCTCATAGCGGAAGCCAGCCATCGTCGTCTTCTCCCCCCGCGGCCTGCCGCGCCGCTCCGCCCGCGTCGCCCGCCGGCGGAGCGGCCGCGTTCTACGCCGCAGTGAACACCAGCCCCGTGACGTCCTTGCCGTTGATCTCGCGCACCTTGCCGATCGTCGCGCGCACCCGGGCCCCGGTGCGGGGCTCGGCGATCGTCAGCCGGCCGGTGGCGCGGACGCCCATGTCCAGCTCGACGATGCCGAGCGTGATGAACAGGTCCGCGTAGTCCAGCGGCAGCGCGTACACGCGCGTCCAGGTGAGCAGCGTGCCCTCCCCCTGGATCGGCACCGGCTCGAACTTCGTGCCGCGGCAGGACGGGCAGTAGAAATGGGTCGGATAGGAAAGCTTGCCGCAGTTCTTGCACTTCGCGGCTTCGACGTTGCGCGCCATCTCACACCCCCCGCTTCAGCACGGTGGCGACCACGTTGTTGCCGAAGCCGCCGAAATTGACGGCGAACCCGTGCTTCGGCTGGTTCGGCACCTGGTAGTCGCCCGCCTCGCCCCGGAGCTGCAGCGTCAGCTCGACGACCTGCGACACGCCGGTGTTGCCCACGGGATGCCCGCGGGACTTGAGCCCGCCCGAAGGATTGATGGGCAGCCGGCCGCCGATCCTGGTCTCGCCCCGCTCGAGAGCCTTGTGACCCTCGCCCTTCTTGAAGAAGCCGGCTTCCTCGCTCTCGGCGATCTCCAGGATCGTGAAGGCGTCGTGCAGCTCGGCGACCTGGATGTCCTTGGGGGTCAGCTTCGCCATGGCGAAGGCCTTCTCGGCGGCCAGGCGCACGGCCGTCAGCTCGGTGGGATCCGGCCGCTCGTGCACGGCGTGCGTGTCGGTGGCCTGGCCCACGCCGGCGATCAGCACGGGCGTCTTCTTGAACTCCTTGGCCAGCGCGGCCGGCGCCAGCAGCACCGCCGAGGCCCCATCGCTCACCGGACAGCAATCGAAGAAGCGCAGCGGCTCGGCGACCCAGGGGTTGTTGTTCAGCGCCTCGGGGCCGGTGAGGATGCCTTCCATCGTGACCGGGATGCGCAGGTGCGCCTTCGGATTCAGCGCCCCGTTCGCGTGGTTCTTGATCGCCACCATGGCCAGGTGCTCGGGACGCACGCCGTGGCGGTCCATGTAGAGCCGCGTGAACATGCCCGCCAGCGACGGCAGGGTCACGCCGTAGACGTACTCGGCATAGCGATGCGAGAGGAACGAGACGAACTCGGTCGCCTCGAAGTTGTTGACCTCCTGCATGCGCTCGCCCCCGCAGACCAGCACCAGGTCGCACAGGCCCGAGGCCACGGAGTGCAGGCCGTGCTTGATGGCCGAGGCGCCCGAAGCCGGCCCGTTCTCGATGACCTCGGCCGCGGCCGTCGGGAACAGGTTGAGCCGGTCCACCAGGGCGCTGGCCAGCCCCGCCTGGCGGTTGTTGCGGGGCGCGCCCATGTTGGCCACGTAGACGGCGTCGATCTTCCGCTCGCCGATGCCGGCGTCGACGATCGCGTCGTGCGAGGCCTCGCACATCATCTTGAGCAGGCTCCACTGCGCCCGCCCGAACTGGGTGGATCCCACGCCGACGATGGCCACGTCTCTCATATGCGGGCCTCCAGCGTGTCCTCGACCTGCACGAGCATCGTGCGCAGGTCGGGCTCCCGCAGCGGGAAGGACCTCGCCAGCAGCTCCGCGGGGACGGGCCGCGTGCCGGTCACCAGCCGGGACTTGGCCCGGAAGTAGGTGTCGCGCGTGAGCACCCAGGAAGGCGCCCCACCCAGCTCGTGCTGGATCTCGAACTTCTTGTCGAGCGGGTACTCGATCATCCAGCGCCGGTGGCCGATCGGGCTCTCCGCCACGATCCAGACCTCGTCCTGGCCCAGGTACTCGATGTGGTGCTCCATCTTCGAGGCGAACAGGTGGGAGCCGATGCGCAGGCCGCGCTTGAGCGTGAGCGTGTGGTAGCTGATGCCGTGCTTCGCGTCGAACAGGCGTCCGTTCACGATGCCCGCCAGCGCGCCGTCGATCACGCCGACCAGGCAGTACTCGTCGCGCACCCGATGCGTCTTCCAGCCCAGCAGCTCGGCGAACAGCCGCGCCGAGACGATGTTGTAGAAGTCGCGGTCCAGCCAGGAGAGCGGCTGGATCCAGCGGAGCATGTCGTCGACCTCGTCGACCGAGGCCTGGCGCACGACCATCACCTCGCCGCTCGCCAGCAGGACGGACTTCGGGGGGTACGGGGCCATGGGCAGCGCGGGTGGGCGCAACATGGCCTCGAGTTCGTCAATCATTCGCTCCTCCTCGGACGTGAGGTACTCACCAGCATCCCAGTCGTAGATCGGCGGGCTCATGGATGGCTCCAGGCACGGACGGGCCCGTCCGTCCCCCGGGGGGACGGACGGGAACCGGGTAACACTGCCACTACCGCGCGCCGCCAACAAGGCGACGATGGTAGAACCCGCGGGCGCCGGAGGCTTCCCCGCGCCTGCCGCTCCCTCCGAGCCGACGCGGCCGGAACCGGCGGCCCGCGTCGTCCCGCTCGCTCGGCCCGGCCGTCCCCGGCGAGCGAGGAGCGAGGCGAGCGCGGCGCCCCCGGAGGCCGTCAGCGGAGGAAGAGCACGATCACGCCGGCCACCGCGATCGCCGTCCCGCCCATCGTGCGCCAGGTGAGCCGCTCGCCGTGGAAGCGCGAGGCCAGGACGAAGGTGAGCAGCGGATAGATGGCCGTGATCGAGGCGGCGACGCCGGCCTGGATGAACTCCAGGGCGGCGAGCGAGAGGGTCACGCCGAGGAAGGGGCCGCCGATCGCCCCGCCCACCATGAAGAGGGTGCTGCGCCGGTCGCGAAGGGCCGTGAACGAGCGGGCGGCTCCGCCCTGGACGAGAGCCAGCGCCCACACGCCGACGACGGCGGCGCCGATCCGCACGACCGTCGCCGACAGGGCGTCGAGGCCCGAGCGCAGCGCCAGCTTGGAGATGACGTAGCCTCCGGCCTGGCCGATGGCCGCCAGCACGCCCGCGCCGACGCCCGCGGCGACCGACCCCGCCCCCATGGCCGCGCCCGCGCGGTCTCCTGCGCCGCGCCCCCGCTCCCACAGCACCCAGAAGATCCCGCCCAGGGTGAGAGCCATGCCGGCGAGCGCCAGGGGACCGGGGATCTCGCGCAGGATCGGCCAGGCCAGCACCGCGGTGAAGAGCGGCGCGAGCGAGGCGACGAGGGCGGCGCGCCCCGGCCCGAGGAGCACGAGGGAGCGGAAGTAGTAGCTGTCGCCGAAGACGAAGCCGACCAGCCCGCTGGCCGCCAGCAGCGCCACCGCCGCCGGAGTCGCCCAGGTGGGCCAGGGCGAGCCGCGCAGCAGGAACAGCGTCACGCCGAGGAAGAGGGCCGCCACGGTGATGCGCAGCCGATTGAGGACGAGCGGGCCCATCCGCCGGCCCGCGGCGGCGAACAGGTTGGAGCTGGAGGCCCAGCAGACCGCCGTGCCCAGGGCGGCGAACTCGCCGGCGAACCTCACGCGCGCTCCGGCCCGCTCAGCGAGCGAGCGGGGGCGGAGCCGGCCTGCCTCCGGTCTGAGGCTGCGCCATCTGCAGGAGGGCGCGGGCCTGCTCGTCCTGCGGGTTCACCTGCAGGAGCCGGCGCAGGTAGACGAGGGCGCGCTCGCGCTCCCCCGCCTGCTCGAGGAGCTGGTAGGCCACGTAGTAGGGCCGGGCATAGGCGGGCTCGAGCCGGATCGCCGCGTCCAGCTCGCTCAGGGCCGCGGGCAGGTTCTGCTGGAAGGCCAGGGTCACGCCGTAGTAGTAGTGCGCGTCCGGGAGGTCCGGCTGCTGCTGCGTGAGCACGCGGAACAGATCCGCCGCCTTGGCGGTGTCGCCCTTCTCCAGGTAGTAGCCGCCCAGGCGCACGAGGGCGCCCAGCCGGTCCGGGAACATGCGCCGCACGCGCTCCATCTCGGCGATCGCCGCGTCCAGCTGGCGGTGGTCGCGGTAGTAGATGGCGAGCTGCTCGTGCGCCCCGCCGTAGTTGGTGGTGATGACCGAGGCCTGGTTGTCCTTGTAGATCGAGGTGTCCCACGAGCCGTCGGGGCCGAACAGCCCGCGGTACTTGAACCGGTGGTAGAGATTCTCCCGCGTCCGCGGCTCGTCCACCGCCCCCTCCAGCGTGTCGCGGTTCACGCGGCAGACCAGACCTTCGAGCGTGAAGTACGGGTCGAGCCCGAAGTGCTCCGGCACGGTCACCGCGAAGTAGGGCTGCTTGCGCCAGCCCGCCCCCTGGGCGTCCTGCTCGAGGATGTGGTGCACCATGAACTCGTTGGTGTAGATGACCCGCCCGCTCGTGTCCTGGAACGCCCCCGCCCCCAGCGCCCGGATGACGTCGTC
>JAWOLC010000025.1:0-8429 GCA_033853925.1 Candidatus Eiseniibacteriota bacterium | reverse complement strand
GTGGCCGCCGGGGCGCCCACCGCGGCGGCCACCGCCGCGCAGGACGCCCGCTCCGGCTCCGCGCCGCAGAGGGCGATCCGGTAGCCCCGCTCGGCCAGCTTCGCGCCCACGGCCGCGAACCTCTCCGCGGGCCACTCGCGCGCGGGGCCCCAGGCCGAGCGGGGCGCCAGAACGGCGACCGGCTCGTGCGCGCCGACGCCGTGTCGCTCCAGGAGCGCCCGGGCCGCCCCGACGGCCTCCGCCGGCGGGGTCAGCGCGGGCACCGGCCCGGGGCGCGCGGCCAGCGCCTCACCGAGGCGGAGGAACTCGCGGCTCTGATGCGCGTCCCCGCGCGCACCTCGCCGCCAAGCGTGCGTGAGCAGCCAGGATCGCCCGTCGGCCGCATAGCCCAGGCGCAGGGCCGCGCCCGTTCGCCAGGCGAACCAGGCGCTGGAGAAGGAAGGCGGGAGCACGAGCGCCGCCTCCGGACGCCAGCGGCGAAGGCGGCCCGCCAGGGCCGCCCGCGCGGCACCCGGCCGCGGCCAGGGCTCGGCGCGGTCGAAGACGCGCTCGCTGGCCAGGAGGTCGAGGAGCGCGGCCGGCCCCACGGCGACGATCTCGGCCTCGGGCTGGCCGGCGCGGAGCGCGTGCAGCAGCGGCCGCGCCATGAGCACGTCGCCCAGCCAGTTGGGCAGGCGCACCAGGAGGCGGCGAAGCACGGCGACGCTCGCGCGCGCGGTCAATAGGCGCGCGCGAAGAGCGCGACGCGCTCGCCGGGCGGGGCCAGCCCCGCGAAGGGCGCCGGGTCCAGCGGCACGCAGCGCAGGGTCGCGGCGCAGCGGTCCTTGATCTCGGCTTCGAGGGCCGCCGAGCCGTTCCAGGGCATGGCGACGAAGCCGCGCCGCCCCTCCTCCTGGAAGTGGCGCACCAGGTCCTCGAGGCTCTTCGCCGTGGTGGTGTTCCGCTCGCGGAACTCCCGAGCGGAGCGGAAGAGGCTCGCCTGCACCTCCTCGAGCAGGGCGGGAAGCCGCGCGCCCAGCCGGTCCAGCGGAATCGGCTCCTTGCCGCGGTCGTCCCGCCGCACGCTCATCACCGCCTGCTTCTCCACGTCCTTCGGCCCCACCTCGAGCCGCACGGGGACGCCGCGCAGCTCGTGCTCGTAGTACTTCCAGCCCGGCGTGTACTGCTCGCGGTCGTCCACCAGCAGGCGCACGCGGCCCTCGAGGATCTCGCGCACGCGGTCGAGGTGGCCGAGCACCGCGGCGCGGTCCTCGGCCCGGCGCCAGATGGGAACCGCGACGGCCTGCACCGGGGCCACGCGTGGCGGCAGCCGGAGGCCGTGGTCGTCGCCGTGCGTCATGATGAGGGCGCCGATCAGCCGCGTGGACGCGCCCCAGGAGGTCTGCCAGACGAACTGGCGCTGCCCCTGCTCGTCCTGATAGGTGATCCCGAACACCTTGGCGAAGTGCTGGCCGAGATTGTGCGAGGTCCCGGCCTGGAGCGCGTAGCCGTCGCGCATCAGGGCCTCGATGGAATAGGTCATCTCGGCGCCGGCGAACTTCTCCGCCTCGCTCTTCGCGCCGGCGAAGACCGGCATCGCCAGGTCGGTCTCGGCGAAGTCCCGGTACACCTCGAGCATCCGCAGCACTTCCGCCTGCGCCTCCTCGGCCGTGGCGTGGGCGGTGTGCCCTTCCTGCCAGAGGAACTCGGCCGTGCGCAGGAAGGGCCGCGTGACCATCTCCCAGCGCACCACGTTGGCCCACTGGTTGATGAGCACCGGCAGGTCGCGGTAGGACTCGATCCAGCGTGCGTACATCGGCCCGATGATGGCCTCGCTCGTGGGGCGGATCGCCAGGCGCTCCTCCAGCTCCTTGTTGCCGCCCTGCGTGACCCAGGCCACCTGCGGCGCGAAGCCCTCCACGTGCTGGGCTTCCTTCTCCAGCAGGCTCTCGGGGATGAAGAGCGGGAAGTACGCGTTCTGGTGGCCCGTGGCCTTGATGCGGGCATCGAGCAGGCGCTGCATGTGCTCCCAGATGCCGTAGCCGTACGGCCGGAAGACGATGCAGCCGCGCACCCCCGAGTGATCCGCGAGCTGGGCCCGCTGGACCACCTCGCCGTACCACTTCGAGAAGTCCTCGGACTGTGGCGTGAGGTGCTCCGGGCTGGCGGGGGTCGGGGTCGGGGTCACTGCGCTCTCCCTGGATCGAGTCGGTGCCTGCCGCGACTCGGCGGCGCCGCCGCGGCCGTGGGCGCGGCAGTATAGGCGGAGCTTCGCCGGAGCGACAAGCGCCGGAGCCGAGGGCACGGCGAGGGAACGGCCGGGCTTTCGCGCGGACCGCGCGGGCGCGCCTTCGGCGGCCGTCCCGTCTCGCCGGACGAGCCGGCTAGGGATGCGCGGCCCCGGCGGGCGAAGCCGGCCACGCGCGCAGGCGGTCGAGGGCTTGCACGACCTGATCCACCGCGAGCTTGCGCATGCAGTCGAAGTGTCCCTTCGGGCAGCGCCTCCGGCCGTGCAGCGTGCAGGGCTGGCAAGGCTCGTCGCGGCACAGCACGACGTGCCCGGGGCCGGCCGGAGCGAAGCCGAGCGCGGGCGAGGTGCTGCCGAACAGGGCCACCACCCGCGTTCCCCGCGCGGCGGCGAGGTGCATCAAGCCGCTGTCCTGCGCGACGGCGGCCGCGCAGCGCGAGAGGAGAGCC
Organism: Candidatus Eiseniibacteriota bacterium; assembly: GCA_033853925.1. GTDB lineage: Bacteria > Eisenbacteria > RBG-16-71-46 > RBG-16-71-46 > RBG-16-71-46 > JANXPZ01. Next base: position 5,753 of record JAWOLC010000025.1, on the reverse strand, counting down.
GCCAGGCGCGGCAGGGGCTCCACGCACCAGCGTGCCAGCGGATCGGCGGCCACGGCCGCCGCCAGCGCGGGCAGCTCCTGGCGCTCGCGCTCGAGCGAGAAGCAGAGGAGCCGCGCCCCGCGTGCCCGCACGGCGCGGTGCAGGGCCAGCCAATGCTCCTCGGGCCAGCGCTTGGTGGCGTGTCGCGCCCCGGGACAGAACGCCACGGGGCGCTCGCCGCCCGCCCACTCCGCCAGCCTGTCCGCCGCCCAGGCCTCCGCCTCGGCTCCCGCCACGACCCGCGGCGTTCCCTCCACCGCCAGGCCGAGGGGCAGGAGCGCGCGGGCATAGCGCTCCAGGGCGTGCCGCACGGGGCGGGGGCGCGTCCAGCGGGCGTGCACCCAGCGCTGGCGGCTCAGCCGGCACGCGGCCGCGTGGAGCACGGGCGCCTTCTGGCGGAAGGTCAGCACGCGGGTTCGCAGGCTGCCGTGCAGATCCACGATGAGATCGCAGGCTTCCAGCTCGGCCCCCATGGCCACGAGGTCTTCCACCGCCCGGGCGTCCTTCTCCAGGCGCCGCACGTGCGTGACGGCGGGGTCGAAGTCCACGACCCCGGCGTACTCCTCTTTCGTCCAGAATTCGAGCCGGGCGCCCGGGAAGGCCGCCGCCAGCGCCCGCACCACCGGCAGCGCCAGGATCACGTCCCCCAGCGAGGAGAGCCGCAGCACGGCGACGCGGCGAAAGCCGCCCGCCGGGATGGGCACGCGCTTCACGTCAGGCCGCGAACTGCCGGTCGTACAGCCGGCGATAGATTCCGTCGCGCTCCATCAGCTCCCGGTGCGCGCCCGTCTCGACGACGCGCCCCTGGTCCAGCACGACGATGCGATCGGCGTGCTGCACGGTCGAGAGACGGTGCGCGATGACGAGCACCGTGCGGTCGTGCATGAGCCGTTCGAGCGCCTCCTGCACCAGTCGCTCGCTCTCCGTGTCCAGCGAGGACGTGGCTTCGTCCAGGAGGAGAATGGGCGGGTTCTTGAGGAGCGCCCGGGCGATCGCCAGCCGCTGGCGCTCGCCCCCCGAGAGCTTCAGCCCGCGCTCGCCGATCACGGTGGCGTAGCCCTGCGGCAGCCGGTCGATGAACTCGTGGGCGTGAGCGGCCGCCGCCGCCGCCCGGACCGCCTCGTCGCTCGCCCCCGTGAGGCCGTAGGCGATGTTCGCCCGCACGGTGTCGTGGAAGAGAATGGTCTCCTGCGTCACGATCCCGAGCTGGGCGCGGAGCGAGGCGACGGTGGCCTCGCCGAGGTCGACGCCGTCGAGGGTGATGCGGCCCTCGGTGGGCTCGTAGAAGCGCGCGAGCAGGTCCATGGCCGTGCTCTTCCCCGCGCCGCTCGAGCCCACGAGCGCCACGACCTCGCCGCGGCGCACCTCGAAGCTGACGCCGTGCAGGACCGGATGGCCGGGCTGGTAGGCGAAGCCGACGGCTTCGTAGCGGATGCGGTCGCTCAGCGGCGGCAGGGTCCGCGCCCCCGGCCGGTCCACGATGGCCGGCACCGTGTCCAACATGGCGAACACGCGCTGGGCCGCGGCCAGCCCCTGCTGGATGTTGGCGTTCACGTCGGCCAGGCTCTTCACCGGCGAGAGCGTGGTGAGCAGCGCCCCGACGAAGAGCATAAACGACTGCGGCGCCAGCCCGTGGTGCAGGAAGATCTCGCGCCCGCCGAACCAGAGCATGCTCACCGCCAGCACCACGATCCCCAGCTCGGTCACGGGCTGGGCCGCCGCCGAGACGCGGCGCAGGTGCACGAAGGCGCGGTAGAAGCTCTCGTTCGCCTGGTCGAAGCGGGCGCGCTCGAAGCCCTCCATGCCGAACGCCTTCACCACCCGCACCCCGGTGATCGCCTCCTGCAGCACCGCCGTCATGTCCGCCATGCGCTCCTGCGCCCGGCCCGAGCGCTTGCGCATCTTGCGGCCGATGGTCGCCAGGGTGAGCCCCACGGGCGGGACGATGGCCAGCGACAGGAGAGCGAGCTGCCAGGAGACCACGAACATCCACACCAGGGCGCCGAGCAGGGTCAGCCCGTGCTTCACCAGGTTGCTGACGCTCGAGGCCAGCGCCGCCCGCAGGTACTCCATGTCGTTCGTCACCCGCGACACCAGCACGCCCGTGCGGCGCCCGTGGTAGAAGGAGAGGCTCAGCTCGTGGAGATGCCCGTACAACGCCGAGCGGAGGTCGCGGATCACCCCCTGCTCGACCGAGACCATGAGGAAGGCCTGCACGTAGTCGGCCACGTTCTTGAGCAGGAAGATCACGAGCAGGATGACGCAGATCCGCTCCAGCGCCACGATCGGCCGCGCCCGCACGATCCAGCGCTCGCCCAGCTCGTTCAGCCAGGTCGCCGGGCGCAGGCCCAGGTGCGCACCCGGCAGGCTGGCCGCGGGCGGGGCCGGCGCGAGCGCCACGGCCGGCGCGTGGGCCGCCGGGCGGAACAGCACGCTCATGAGCGGCGAGATCATGCCCAGCGAGACGAAGTTGGTGGCGGCGAAGAGCGCCATGCCGGCGAGGGCGAGCGTCAGGCGCCCGAGGTACGGGCGCAGGTAGCGCAGCAGGCGGAGGTAGGCCTTCATGAGCGGGAGGCCGGTGCCGTGGCGGCCGGGGTGCCCGCGCGCCCCGTCCCGCTAGGGCGCCGAGCCCGGACCCCCTGCGGCCGGCCGCGGTCCGGCCCGGCGCGCGAAGCGCCGGCCCCCGACCTCGAGGTGCGCCGTGAGCTTGCCGAAGAGGTCGAAGCCCTGGAAGTCGGCGAGGGAGTCCTCGGGACGCGCGCTCAGCTCGCCCTTCTCCACCAGGCCGAAGACGATGCGCCCGACGTCCTCGCTGCCGTGCACGCCCCACTCCCGGAACACCAGCGCGGCGAGCGGACCGAACTCCTCGCGGGCCAGGCGCACCACGCCGTGCAGCAGCTCGCGGCCGCTGAGGTGCCGGTGCAGCGGATCGGCGAGGCGCTCGGGCGGCAGGGCCTGCACCGTGTGGCCGAGGGCGGCCACGACGAAGCCGTAGGCCTCCCGCCGATAGCGGGGCTCGGCCTCGCGGATGCGATCCACCGTCTCCCAGAACAGCAGCTCGTTGGCGCTCACGTCCGCTCCTCCCGGCGCCGGCCGCAGGCCGCGGCGCCGTCGCGCCGACTATAGGGCGAGCCCGGTCGCGGCGGCAAGACGGCGGAGCGCCTTGGCCTGCCCGCGCCTCAGGATGGTGGGCCGCGCCTCGTAGCGCGGGTCGCGCCGCGGGTGGTCCAGGTTGAAGTGTAGCCCTCGGCTCTCGCGCCGGCGCCGGGCGCTCTCGACGATGAGGCTGCCCACCAGGGCGATGTTGCGCAGCTCCACCAGGTCGCGGGTGAGCCGCAGGTGCACGTAGTCGTTCTCGATCTCCTCCCGCAGCAGGGCCAGGAGGCGGGCCGCGTAGAGGAGGCGCTGGTCGCTGCGCACGATGCCGACGAGGTCCCACATCAGCCGGCGCACCGCGTCCCAGTGGTGCTCGAACACGACCGCCTCGAGCACGGGCCGCGTGCCCTGGGCTCGCCAGGGCTCCGGGCGCGGTGGCGCGGCGGCGCGCCGGATCAGCCGTCCGGCCTCCTCGGCACCGTGGTGCGCGGCCACGAGCGCCTCGAGCAGGGAGTTGCTCGCCAGCCGATTCGCGCCGTGCAGCCCGGTGCAGGCCGTCTCCCCCAGGGCCAGCAGCCCCGGCACCGTGGTGCGCCCGCTGAGCTTCGCGCGGATGCCGCCGCACATGTAGTGCGCGGCCGGCACGACCGGGACGGGCTGCCGGGTGAAGTCGAAGCCGTAGCGGCGCAGCGTCGCATCGACGCTGGGGAACCGCTCGCGCATGCGCGTGGCGGGCAGGTGGGTGACGTCGAGGAGGACGTGCGACTCGCCGCGCCGCTTCATCTCGCGGTCGATCGCCCGCGCCACGACGTCGCGCGGAGCCAGCTCGGCCATGCGGTGATAGCGGGGCATGAAGCGCTCGCCGTCGAGGGTGCGGAGCACGGCGCCCTCGCCGCGCAGCGCCTCCGTGAGCAGGAGCGCCTTGGCCTCGGGGTGGTACAGGCAGGTGGGATGGAACTGCACGAACTCCAGGCTCTCGACGGCGGCGCCGGCGCGATAGGCCATGGCGATGCCGTCCCCGGTGGCCACGTCGGGATTGCTCGTGTAGAGGTAGACCTTGCCGCAGCCGCCCGAGGCCAGCACCGTGACCTTGGCCGTGACGGGCTCGATGCGTCCGGCGCGCTCCGGCCCCGCCGCTCGGGGATCGCCCCGGCAGTCCATCACGTAGGCGCCCCAGCAGCGCTCCGGCCGGCCGTCGCTCCGGCCGGGTCCCCGCAGTCGCGACTCCAGGATCAGGTCCACGGCGAGCTGCTCCTCGATCAGGCGGATCCGCGGCTGGGCGCGGGCGCTCGCCAGGAGCGCCTGCTCGATCGCCATGCCGGTGAAGTCCTTGGCGTGCACGATGCGCCGACGCGAGTGACCGCCCTCCCGGCCCAGGGCGAGGCCGCGGCGTGTGCGCGTGAACTCGACGCCCATCGCCTCCAGCTCGAGCACCCGCTCGGGGGCCTCCTCCACCACCTGCCGCACCACCTCCGGATCCGAGAGGCCGACGCCGCAGCGGAGCGTGTCACGCTCGTGGCGCGCGAAGCTGTCGCCGCGGTCCATCACGGCGGCGATCCCGCCCTGCGCCCAGTTCGTGCTCGAGTCCTCCGCGCGGCGCTTCGTGAGCACGAGCACGCTCGCCCCCCGCGCCGCGCACTTCAGCGCCAGCATGAGGCCCGAGATCCCGCTGCCGATCACCAGCACGTCCGGATCGTTCATGTCCCCTCTCCTGCCAGCGCCAGCTCCTCCACGGCGGTCCCGCCCGCCACCCACTCCCACTCCACCTCGATCACGGCCACCCGCTCCAGCCCCGCGCCCGCGGGCCAGCGTACCCTGTCCTTGGCGGTGAGCAGCACCCAGGCGTCCTGCTCCGCGGCCCGGGCCCGCTCCGCTCGCGCCTCGGCCACGGTGAACCAGTGGTGGTCTCGCCAGATCGAGAGCGCGGCCACCGCCAGGCCCGCCTCGCGCACGCTGTCCTCCACCGCCCGCGGATTGCCCGTCCCCGTCACGATGCGCACGCGCGAGCCGGAGGGCAAGCGCCCGCCCTCCGCCCGCTCCACCCCCACCACGCGGTGACGGCCCGCCGCTCGCAGGGACCCCGGCGCCATCTCGGCGGCCCGCTCGAGCCACGGCTCGGCGGCCTCGCCCGGGGCGAGGCGGGAGACCACGACCGCCCGCGCCCGCTGCAGCGCGCGCAGGGGCTCGCGCAGGCGACCGGCCGGCAGCAGGCGGCCGCCACCCCTGAGGTCGTGGGCGTCGAGCAGCACGATGTCCGCGTCCCGGGCCAGGGCCCAGTGGGAGAAGCCGTCGTCCACCAGCACCAGCTCCTTCCCCGCCCGGGCGGCGAGGCGGGCCTGCTCGAGCTTGCTCCGGCCCGCGAAGACACGCTCCGCGCCCACAGCGGCCTGGTACATCAGCTCCTCGTCTCCCCGTCCGGCGGGGCCCGGGCGGTAGCGGCGGCAGACGACGCCGGGCTCGAGGCCGCGCTCCAGCGCCCGGCGGGCGAGGCTCAGGGTGAGCGTCGTCTTCCCCGTCCCGCCGAGCGTCAGATTCCCCACGCTCACGACGCGAGCCGCCACCCGGCTCGGCCGCGCCAGGCCGTAGGCGTACGCGCGACGGCGAAGATCCCAGGCGCC
>JAWOLC010000024.1:0-58261 GCA_033853925.1 Candidatus Eiseniibacteriota bacterium | reverse complement strand
CGGCGCGTGCCGGCAGGGTCGGGTCCGCGGCCGACCACGCCTCGGTCGCCGCGGCCAGCAGCAGCACGGCCGCCGCCGCGTTCACGCGCTGCTGCGGCGTGCCGCGCGGGGCGTAGAGGAGCCGCGAGAGGAACGGCGGCCCGAGGCCGCTGCGGGTGGGCCAGGCGAGCGAGCGGCGGAGGCGCCGCCGGAGCCGCGAGCGCCTCGCGGCCGCGAGCGCGCCGGCGTACGAGGGGCCGAACTGCCCCTGCCAGGTCGCGGCCCACGCCGCGACGGCCGTGCGCCATTCCCGGCGCCCGTCTTCGGGCTCGAGCGGACGCACTGCGCCGGCCCGCCAGGCCCGCGCCGCTTCGAGGAGCTGGGCGAAGGCCGGCCGCGCGCCCTCGGGCAGCGCCGGCCGAGCACGGCGGCGAGCCCACTCGCGCAGAGCTTCCGGCCCCTCGGGGTACTCCTGGTCGAGGAGCGCCTCGACCCGCACCACGTCCAGCGCGCACTTGAGCACCGCGTGCCGCGCCTGGAGGCGGGCGAGCCGATCGCGCCCAGCCAGGGCCGGCCAGGCGAGAAGGAGCTCGAAGGCCCGGTTCTCGTGCAGCAGGAGCGTCTCCTCCCGGCTCACGTCCTCCGGACCCCAGCGGGGCACCCTCTCCAGCCAGGCAGGGTCTCCCTTGACGGTCCGGCCGTGGCGCGCCAGCTCCAGCGTCCCCGGGCGCGCCGGCAGGCGCTCGAGATCGCCGGGCACGAGGAAGGCCACCTCGAGCGGGGCGGCGAGGCCGGCGGCGAGCCGGTGCGCCGTCAAGCGGGGGCGGTCGGCGCGCGCCCGCGCCAGGGCCGCGCGCTGGGCCGGGCGATCGGGAACGATCGCGTAGAGATCCAGGTCCGAGAGCGAGAGCGAGCGGCCCTCCACGTCCACCCACACCGCGGTCCCGGCCGCGTGACTGCCCCCCAGGATGAGGGCCAGGGCCCCGCCGGCCCAGCCGTCCGCGAGGTCCAGGAGAGTCGAAAGCGGCTCGGGCATGTGAAAGGCCCGACGGTCGGACGCGGCCGCCGCGGGCTCTTCGGGCAGGGGACGAAAGTCGCTCACCGGTTCGCGTGGGGGATCAGAGTCGCCGATAGATGAACCCCGGGATCTCCAGGCGGCGGCGATTCAGCACGATTCCCAGCATGCGGCTCCCGGCCCGGCGAAGGAGGTCCACGGAGCGCGTGAGCACGGGGCGCTTCGTGCGGCCGGCCTGGACCACGACCACGACGCCGTCGGCGACCGCCGCGAGGGGCGCCGCGTCCGGCGATTCGAGCACGGGCGGGCCATCCAGGACGATCCAATCGTATCCGCCGGCCACGCCCTCCAGGGCGGCGCGCAGCGCCTGGGGGGAGAGGATGCTCTCCTCCCCCTTCGCCCACGTGAGCGGCAGCAGGTCCAGGTTGCCGCTCTCGAGTCGGTGCGCTCCGGCCGGGCCCCCGGCCTGCCCGTCTCGGGCGGCGAGCTGGCCGTCCGGCCCGTAACGCGGATGCTTGACGTGCACGTCCGCCAGCAGGATCCGCAGCCGCGAATCCGTGGCCAGGTTCTGCGCGAACTGGGCCGCGACGGTGGAGGTGCCCTCGCCCCCCTGGGAGGCGAGGAACATGACGACCCGGGGGATGCGCTCGGTCAGGGAGACCTCGAGGCTCACCCGCAGCCCGGTCATCTCGCGCAGGACGTCGGCGGGCAGCTCCACGGCCGCCACGAAGGGCACGATGGCGGCGCGCGCTTCCTGTCCCGCCCGTCGCGCCCCTTCCCGCGGTAGCGGAGCCGGAGCGGCCGGCGGCGGCACGGGGAGCGGCGGAGCGCTCGGGCGGGAGGGCCCCGACTGCGCCTTGCGCAGGGCGTCGAAGAGGCGCGTCACGCCGGCGTTTCCCTGGGGCCGGCCGCGGGCGCGCGCCAGCCCTTGCGCCTGCGCTCGGTGAGGGCGGCCAGGACGGGAAGCTGCACCTCCTCCTCCGCCTGCCCCGCGGTGTGCACCGTGATGTCGAGACCGTCCACGAAGAAGGCCACGCCGATCCCCACGACCAGGCTGAACGCCGGCGCCAGCCCGAGGCGCACGTAGTCGAGGGCGTTCTTCCGCGTGGCGCGGCTGGCCGGGTTCAGGATGTAGGCCGAGATGAGAGGCACCGTGTTCTCGTTGACCAGGGCCTGATCGCTGCTGCGCACCAGCTCGTCGTAGCGGGACTTCCAGGAGGTGATCTGGTGGTCCATCTCGGACAGGCGGGCTTCTCGGTCCGGCATGGGCAGGAGCCTGGCGTTGGCCGACGCGATGTCCCCGTCGATCGCCGCCAGCTGCGCCCGAAAGGCCTCGATGCGGGATCGCCCCACCGCGAGGCGCGCGTCCACCTCCCGACGCAGGACCCTGCGCAGCGTGTCCAGCGTGGCTTGCGCGTTCATCACCTCGTACGAGTCGTCACGGTAGCGCTCGCGCAGCTCGGCGATGCGCCCCTCCTGCTGGACGACGCTGGTCTTGATGGCGACGATCACGTTGTCGGCCAACGTCTGCGGGCCGTTGTTCGGCATGTCGAACGAGGGATGCTCGGCGAGGGCGACCGTGGCCCGCTGCTCGGACTCGGCCCCCGCCAGGTCCGCGGCGACCTCGCTCCTCTTCGCCTCCAGGCCGGAGCGCAGCCCGAGCAGGTTGACCCGCTGCGCGGGCAGATCCACGCTGCCGGTCTGGTTGGAGTACTGCCGGCGGAGGTCGGTCCAACGCTGCAGCTCGCCCGCCGCCCGACCGATCTCGCCCTCGAAGAAGCGCCGCGGGTAGGTCAGCTCCCCGCTCTGGCGGTAGTCGACGTAGGCCCGGATCAACGCGTCGCAGACCCGCTGGGCCACCTCGGGATCCCGATCCACGTAGGCGATGGCGAGGACGTTGCTCTTCCCGGTGACGTCGACCTCGACGCCGGCGTCGCGCAGCTGGATCGCCCGGGGGCCGCGGTTCTCCTCGTCCAGGATCTTCTGCGCGCGCTGGAGCACGGGCCAGCTCTTCACCGTCTGGACCTCGCTGCCCAGCTCCACCTCCCAGTCGTTCATCACCCGGCGATCCGGGTTCAGGGCGCTCTGCACCTCGCCGCGGCGGAGCAGGACCTGGCCGCCGGAGATATAGCTGGCCGGCGTGGTCAGGGCCGCGAGGAGAGCCGCGGCGGTGGTGGCCAGGAAGAGCCCGAGGATGATCCAGCGCCGGCGGAAGACGACGGCGAGGAACTCGCGCAGGGTGGCGCGCGGCGCCGCGGGGGTGCTGGGCAGGGTGTCCGGCGACATGAGGGTATCCGCTACTGGTTCGACGTCGACCCCGTGTTGGCGGTCGGGAGGAGGAGGGTGCGGTTCAAGTGGAACAGCTCCCAGCCCAGGATCGAGGAGGTGAGGATGCCCTGGGTCTGCATGAAGAACTGCTGCGCGAAGACGTCGATGTTGCCGATGGTGGAGCGCGGAACGTAGACGATGTCGTAGCGAGCCAGGGGAACGTCTCCCGCGCCCTTGAGCAGGCGATCCACCTTGATCCGGGCCACGCGCACCGTGCCCAGCCCGACGCGGTGCATGATGAGCACGCTGTTGCGGGCCGCGTCGTCCTCGAAGCCGCCGGCCCCGGCGATGGCCTGCAGCAGCGTGGTGAAGGACTCGACGGGAATCGAGCCCGGATGCTTGACCCGGCCCAGCACGTGCACCTGGTTGCCGGCCAGCCTGGTCACGGCCACGGTGACCCGCGGCTGCTTCAGCTCCGCCGAGAGCAGGCGCAGGGCGTCCGCCTGCACTTCGACCGGGGTGCGCCCCGCGGCCACGATGTCGCCCACCGGGAAGAGGGTGACCCGCCCGTCCGGCCGGACCACGACGTCCCGGGAGATCTCGACGCCGTTCACGGGATTCGTGCCGAAGTCGAAGGTGAGCTGGTCGCCGGGAACGATGCGGTACTCGGGAGCCTTGGACCAGTCGATCTCATCGAGGCTGGTCGAGTCAGCTTGCCCGGCCGCCTGGGCGACGCTCGCCGACAGGCCGACGAGCAGGCAGAGCCCCAGCAAGACGCTGCGTGTCACGCGCCCTCCAAGGATTGGAGGCCACCCCCGTCCCGGACCTGGACATTCCCGTGCCGCCCCTGGCGCCGATGGGCCAGGGCAAGCTCAGCTCAGGAGGTTCGATGACGGGGCAAGGCCCGGTTCACAATCCAGCAGCAGGGTCAAATAACTGACCAACCCTGCCCGATGCGGTAACAAGACGCGTCTCTGTGAGCCTCCGCCCGTGGTGGGGCCGCACACCGCAAGTCACGGCGTGCGAGGGGATTCAAGTCTATTCACCCCCGCCCCCGGCTGTCAACCGCCTCCTCCCGCTCGGACATCACCCGCCTGGGCTCGCAAAGCCTGTGCCGGGCTCAGCCGGCCGGCGATCCCGGATGCCTACTCCGTCCCGGCCAGGACAGCGGCTGCGAACAAGGGAATGAGGATCTCGTGGTGGCCCGTGAGCGAGTAGCCTCGGGCCCCGGGCGCCCGCGTGGGGCGCTCGAGCACGTTGACGCGCGGACGATAGTGCTGGATCTGGTCGAAGTTGGCCGTCGTGAGGCCGGACAGATCCGCCCCCAGGTTGCGCGCCACGGTGAGCGCCTTGAGGAAGACCTCGGGGAGGAGCACGGCCGAGCCGAAGTTGAGCACTGCCGCCCCGCGGGCCTCCGAGAGCGTGGCGGCCAGGATGCGGAAGTCGCGCAACGAGGTGTCCCCCAGCGCCGCGCCGTCACAACTGGGATGGTAGTGAACGGTGTCCGAGCCGATGGCCACGTGCACGGTCGCCGGGATCGCGAGCCGCCAGGCCTCCGCCAGAAGGCTCGCATCCGCATGAGGCGGTCCGGACTCGCTCAAGGCGCGACCCAGGCACTCGCCGAGGCCCTCGCCGCGCCGGGCGCCCTCTCGGGTGGCCGCGTTCATGAAGCGGCCGGTCTCGTCCACCATGCCGAACGCGCCCGACTGCAGGTTCGCCTCGACGTCCTCGGAGGTCCGGCCGGAGCGCGCGATCTCGACATCGTGGAGCGCCGCCGCCCCGTTCAGCGCCAGGTGGGTCACCACGCCTCGCTCGAGCAGGCGAACGAGGCAGGGCGACACGCCGGCCTTGACCACGTGCCCGCCACACATGGCCACCACCGGCCGGCCCCGCCGGTGCGCCTCCACCACCCGACCCACCAGCTCGCGCAGGCTCCGGGCCGCGAGCTGATCCGGCAGCGACTCCAGCACCGCGGCCGCGGCCGCCGGCGCGAGCGGGCGGGCGAACTCCTCGACCCGGACGCGCGTCGCGCGCTCGGCTTCCGAGCCCACCGTCAGGCGCGACAGGTCTGCCTCCCGATAGCGCGACATCAGGCGCCCGCCTTGGCTTCCTGCAGCACGACGCTGATCGAGCCGATGATGACCTTGCTCTTCAGGAGCACCGGGATGCGGCGCTGGTCGTCCGTCAGCCAGATCACCAGCCGGCCCGAGCTCTTGAAGATCCCGCCGGCCTTCAAGATGGGCTCCACGGCGACGCAGTCGAACGTGCCCGCCGGCGTCTGGATGCGCTCCCGCCCCAGCACCTTGACGAGGAGCGGCTGGCTCTTGTGGCTCGCGTGGTAGTGGAACACCAGGCTGCCGCCCAGGGGCAGCGCCTGCGTGCGCGTGTAGTAGAACGACGAGAGGGCGTCCTGGACGTGCGGCGGCACGGGGAAGACCTGGCCGTCCGCATAGCGTGCTTCGCTCTTGACGGGATCGAAGTTGATCTCGTTCCTCTCCCGGTACTTCCCCTCGCGGCGGTCTTCGAAGTAGTAGCGGCTGAAGTGCCCGCTCACGTCCCACATGGACTCGATGCGCTCTCGCACCTTGTAGAACCGGCTGAAGAAGGCATTCGACTCGGCTCGGGCCACCAGGCGGTAGACCGGGTGGCCCTGCCAGTTCCGCACCTCCGGCACCTCGAGCCAGGCGCTGCCCGCATGGATGAAGCCATATTGGACCGAGAAGCGCAGCGATTCGCCGGCGCGAAACGGCTGGCTCACGGCCGGAAGCGTCTCCTGCTGCCCCGGCCCGGGAAGGACCACCGAGGCCGTGATGTCCACGCTGTCGACAGGCGGCGTCAGCGTGGAGTCGGCCGCCGGCGCCGGGGCCGCGAGAAGCGCGGCGCCGAGCCACGCCGCGACAAGCGATCCCAGCCGGCCCGCGTCGCGCCGGGCGGACGTGCGCCCCGCCTCAGAACCGGGGCCGCGCGCCATGCTCGGCAAAGGCCTCAGCCGCCGGATGCTGTTCCCGGGATTCCCCCATCCGGCCCATCTTGGCCATGGCCCCGGGGCCTGTCAATCCTGCGCGGGCCGCCGCGAGCGGCCCGCCGCGGCAGGGCGCGTTCCCTCCGCAGACGACGCGCGCCCCGAGAGCGCGGCCCGCCGCGACGGCCTCCGGCTCGCTCACTCGCCAGGCGCCGCCGAGACGACGTGCTCGACGGGCCAGTCCGTCTCGTCGAGTGGGCGAGCGGCCGGCGGGCCGAGCGCGCTGAGCGCGAAGCGCTCGGGAGGCAGCACGCGCCGCGACAGCTCCACGACCTGCTCGCGGCTGACCGACAGGATGCGCTCGAGCTGCTCCTCCGGGGAGGTGTAGGCGCCGCGGTAGATCTCCTCGTGGGCCAGGTTGTAGAGGCGATTCGAGACGCTCTCCTGGCCCATGACGATGCTTCCCTTGAGCTGGAAACGCGCCGCCGCGACTTCGCCTTCCGAGGGGCCGTGGGCGGCCAGGTCCTCCAGCTCCTGGCGCACGCGCCGCAGCGCTTCCCGGGCGCGCTCGGGTGCGACCCCGAGCTGGACCGAGATCAGGCCCGTCTCCCGATAGAACTCGACGGCCGAGAACACGGAATAGGCCAGCCCCGCCTCCTCGCGCACGCTCTGGAAGAGCCGGGAGCTCATGCCGCCGCCCAGCAGCGTGTTCAGCACCACCAGGGCGTAGCGCTCGGAGTCGACGTAGCCCACGCCGCGCGTGCCGAGGGCCAGATAGAGCTGGTGCAGGTCCTCGCGCATCACATGGCTCACGCTCGGAGAGAACCCGGTCGGCGGACCCGAGAACGGCCGCTCGGCCCCGTCCGGCGGGTCGAAATGGCGGCCGATGACGTCCACGACGCGCTCGTGCTCGACCGCGCCCGCGGCCGCGACCACGATATGCTCAGGGCGGTAGCGGCTGCGGAAGTACTGCCGCAGGTCCTCGCTCTCGAGCCGGTCCACGGTCTCCACCGTGCCCAGGATGGGCAGCCCCAGGGGATGGCCCGACCAGACCTGGCCCGCCACCATGTCGTTGATCTTGTCCTCGGGGTTGTCCTCGCAGGAGAAGATCTCCTCGCGCACCACGGACTTCTCGCGGTCCACCTCCGCCGGAGCGAAGCGCGAGCGGCAGACGATGTCCGCCAGGACGTCCGCCGCCTCGGGCAGGTGCTCGGCCAGGGCCCGCGCGTAGTAGCAGACCTCCTCGCGGGCGGTGAACGCGTCGAGGTGGCCACCCAGGGACTCGAGGCTGGCGGCGATCGCTCGCGCGTCGCGCCGCTCGGTGCCCTTGAACATCATGTGCTCGATGAAGTGGGAGATGCCGAGCATCTCGGCCGGCTCGTCACGGGCGCCGCTCCGCACCCACACGCCCAGCGCCAGCGTGCGGCGATCGGGCATGCGCTCGGTCAGCAGGGTGAGCCCCGAGGGGAGGACCGTCTTGCGGAAGAGGTCCGCGTCCATGACTCGTCTCCTACTGCAACGGCCATGCCCGAGACGCGGGATGGCGGGTCACCCCGCCACCCCCGACTCCAGTCCGCGGCTCACGCCGGCTCGGACGCGCGGGCCCGGAAGCTCCACCGGGACCGCCGCCGACCCGCTCAGCGGCGCCGGTCGCGATCCCGCCCGCGATCCCGATCCCGGCCCCGATCCCGATCCCGGTCCCGGTCTCCCCCACCCGTGCGTGCCGGAACTCCACCCGGCGGCTCGGGCAGCAAGGCCTTGCGCGAGAGCTTGATCTTGCCGTCCCGGTCCACGCCGATGACCTTGACCATCACCATGTCGCCCACGTTCAGCACGTCCTCGGTGCGCGCCACGCGATGGTGGTCGATCTCGGAGATGTGCAGCAGGCCGTCGCGCCCCGGCACGATCTCGACGAAGGCGCCGAAGGTGACCACGCTGCGCACCTTGCCCTGGTAGACCCGGCCGACCTCGGGATCCTCGACGATGTTGCGGATCAGCTCCTCGGCGCGCTTGCCCGAGTCGCCGCTGATCGCCGCGATCCGCACCTCGCCGCTGTCCTCGATGTCGATCTGGGCCCCGGTCTCCTCGGTGATGCGCTTGATGATCTTGCCCCCGGGACCGATCACCTCGCGGATCTTGTCGGGCGGGATGTTGAGGATGGTGATCCGCGGGGCGAAGGGAGACATCTCGGAGCGCGGATTCGCCAGGGTGGCGGCCATGACGTCGAGGATGTGGAAGCGCCCGCGCCGGGCCCGCTGAAGGGCGTCCTCCAGCACCGCGAAGGAGATGCCGCCGATCTTCGTGTCCATCTGGAAGGCGGTCACGCCCTCCCGGGTGCCCGTGACCTTGAAGTCCATGTCGCCGAGGTGATCCTCGACGCCCAGGATGTCGGTGAGGACGGCCACCCGCTCGCCCTCCTTGATGAGGCCCATGGCGATCCCGGCCACCGGCGCCTTGACGGGAACGCCCGCGTCCATGAGCGCCATCGAGCTGCCGCACACCGTGGCCATGGAGGAGGAGCCGTTCGACTCCAGGATGTCGCTCACCAGGCGGATCGTGTAGGGGAAGGACTCGTCCGAGGGGATCAGCGGCTCGATGGCCCGCTCGGCCAGCGCGCCGTGACCGATCTCCCGGCGACCGGGTCCACGGATGGGCCGCACCTCCCCCACGCTGTACGGCGGGAAGTTGTAGTGCAGCATGTAGCTCTTCCAGGACTGCCCCTCCAGCTCCTCGATCCGCTGCTCGTCCTGCTTGGTGCCGAGCGTGCATACCGCCAGCGCCTGGGTCTCGCCGCGCGTGAAGAGACAGGAGCCGTGGGTGCGCGGGAGCACTCCCACCTCGACGCTCACCTTGCGGATCTCGTCCACGCCGCGCCCGTCGGCGCGCACGCCCTCGCTCAGCACCATGTTGCGCAGCTCGTCGCGCTCGATGTCGTGGAGGATGCGGCCGATGTAGAGCTCCTGCGCCACGAAGCGCTCCTTGTGGGCGCCCACCGCCTCGACGGTGATGCGGTCCACCTCTTCCTGGCGCGCTTCCTTGCCCGGGATGCGGATCGCCTGGCGCAGCCGCTCGCGGTAGCTCTGGTCGAGGGCCGCCGCCAGCTCGCCCGTGTCGGGCGGAGAGACGAGCGGTCGCTTCGCCTTGGCGCAGCGGGCCATGAGATCGCGTTGCGCCGCCACGAGCGGGCGGATGTGCTCCATGGCGAACTCGAGCGCCCCGAGCAGGTCCTCTTCCGACACCTCGCGCGTGCCGCCCTCGACCATGATGATGTTGTCGGCCGTGCCCGCCACGACCATGTCCATGTCGCTCTCTTCGAGCTGGGTCCGGGTCGGGTTCACGACGTAGGCGCCCCCGACCCGCCCCACGCGCACTCCGGCGATCGGCTCGGGGAACGGGATGTCGGAGAGGTTGAGGGCGACGGAGGCTCCGACCAGCGCCAGCACGTCGGCGTCGTTCTCCTGGTCGGAGGACACGACCGTGGCCATGACCTGCGTCTCGAAGGGAAACGCCTTGTTGAAGAGCGGTCTCACCGGGCGATCGATGAGCCGCGACGACAGCACTTCCTTCTCGGTGGGGCGACCCTCGCGCTTGAAGAAGCCCCCGGGAATCCTCCCGGCCGCGTAGGTGCGCTCCCGATAATCCACCGTGAGGGGCACGAAATCGCGATCCGGGCTCGCGGTCTTGGCCGCACTGGCCGCCACCAGGACGACCGTGCCGCCGAGCTGCACCACGGCCGAGCCGGCCGCCAGCTTCGCCCACTTGCCGGTGCGGATGGAGAGCGTCTGCTCCCCGAGTTGCACCTCCACCTTCTGCTCTTCCATCAACTCGATCCTGTCCTCTCGCCTTTCGACCCTGGCACCCGCCAGAGCCCAACCAGCGCTCCCCGGGGAAGCGGTCCAACGGGGGCGCGGTCGGGGGAACGCTTCCCCCGAACATGGGAACGCGCCCGGTCGTCGGGCGCTCCCCGGAAAACGAGCCCGGCTAACGACGCAGGCCCAGTTCCTTCACGACCTTGCGATAGCGGTCCACCTTGGTGGCCTTGAGGTAGTCCAGCAGTCGGCGCCGCTGACCCACCATTCGGAGCAATCCGCGCCGGGAGGCGTGGTCCCGCTTGTGGACCTTGAAATGATCAGTCAGGTAGTGGATCTTCTCGGTGAGGAGCGCGATCTGCACCTCGGGGGAGCCCGAGTCGCCTTCGTGAAGCTTGAACTTGCCGATGATCCCCTGCTTCTGCTCCTTGGAGAGCGTCACAGCGATCTCCTCTCTACCATGAGAAGGGGGTGACGAGCCCAGCCACCGGGTTCAAGCTCCCGCGTGGCCGCGCGTCGAGAGGCCCGCTCCTTCCGGGGCGGACAGCCGAACTTAACACTGGACCGCCCCGTTTGGCAACGCCTCTGCCAGCGTCCGCTGCCGACCTCGGGAAAGAGACCAAGAGACGGCAGGCCCGCGACTTGGACGCGCGGGCCGATTCCCGCGGCTGGCCGGGTGGCCGCAACGGGTTCATGAATAGTCCGGGCTAGTGTCCTGTCCCGGGCTGACTCCCCGTGGTCCCCTGCGCGGCGCCCATCGCCGCCAGCCTCTCCCGCACCTGGACCACGTCGCGCTTCATCGCCGTCACCAGCGCGCCGCCGCCGCCGAACCGCTCCTGAGGACGAATCCACTCGACCAGCTCCAGATCGATGTCCTGGCCGAGGAGGTCGCCCTCCCAGTCCAGCAGGTGCGCCTCGATCGTGCGCGATTGCCCGTCGAAGGTCGGACGCACGCCGATGCTGATCGCCGCCTGCAGGCGCGGGCCCTGCCCGCCGATCCGCGCCCAGCCCGCGTACACGCCGTCACCGGGCACGAGCTTCTCCTCGTGCAGCCGGAGGTTGCCCGTGGGGAAGCCGAGTGCCCGCCCCAGGCCCTCGCCCTTCACCACGACGCCGGCCAGGTCGTAGCAGCGGCCCAGCAGGCGTGCCGCCGCCGCCACGTCCCCCGCCTCGAGCTGCGTCCGGATGCGCGTGCTGCTCACCGGCCCGCCGTCCAGCTCGAGCAGAGGAACGGCGACCACCTCGAAGTCCTCGCGCTCGCCGATCCGGCGCAGCCGCTCCACGTTCCCGCTTCGCCCCCGCCCCAGGGCGAAGCCCTCGCCCACGACCAGCGAATGCAGACGATAGGGCCGCACGAGGTAGCGCTCGACGAACGCCTCCGGCTCCAGCGCGGCCAGCTCGCGGGTGAAGGGAATCACGTCCACCTCGTGGATGCCCAGCGCGGCGATGCGCGCGCGCCGCTCGGGCACGGGGGTGAGCGGAGCGATGGCGCGAAAGGAGCGCGAGAGCACGAGATCGGGGTGCGGATCGAAGGAGACGACCACGCAGCGGCCCGCCCCGGCGCCCATCCCGCCGGGCCGCCTCGGACTCCCCTCGCCGCGCGCCCGCGCCAGGGCGACGGAGAGGATCTGCGCGTGGCCGAGGTGGACGCCGTCGAACACGCCGACGCTGACGGCGGCTCGACCTCCCGACGACTCGCTCACGCCCGGCCCTGACGTACGGCCCAGGGGAAGACCACGTGCGGGCAGGCCAGCACCACCGCGGGCCGAGCGGGATCGGGCTCGAGCTCGCCCAGCGCCAAGGGCTCGTCGCCCGGACCGAAGAAGGCCACGGAGCGTGGCCCGCTCCTCACCGGCGCCGGGCCCGCGGCGACGGCGGGCCTTCGGCCGAAGCCCACCGCCTCGGCGGCCTCGCGGTCGAGCGTGACGATCGGCAGCACCCGCAGCGCCGCGGCCAACGGCAGCCCCGCCGCCACCAGCACCTCCTCCGGATGGAGCCGATCCAGGTCGCGCAGGGAGACCGCGCGCTCGAGCCCGAAAGGCTCGCTGCGGAGCCGGCGCAGGCTCCGCAATGCGCCCCCCGTGCCCAGATCGGCCCCCAGATCGTGAGCCAGCGTGCGGACGTAGGTGCCCGCCGAGACGACGACGCGGAAGCTCGCCTCCGGCAGGGCGAATCCCAGCCACTCCCAGGCGTGGACGTGGACGCGCCGCGGCTGCCGCTCCACGAGCAGGCCGCGGCGGGCGAGGCGATGCAGGCGCTGGCCGTCCACCTTGAGCGCGGAGACCATCGGCGGCACCTGCTCGATCTCCCCCAGGAAGCGCGAGGCCGCGGCGCGCACCTGCTCCTCCTCCAGCGCGACCTCGTGTCGCTCGAGCACCTCGCCCTGCATGTCCTGCGTGTCGGTCACGACGCCGAGCCGCACCGTCGCCTCGTACGTCTTCGGCCCGCCCTGCCACACGGCCGCGCAGCGCGTGGCCGCTCCGAGACCGAGGACGAGCAGTCCGCTCGCGCCGGGGTCGAGGGTCCCGAGGTGCCCGGCGCCCGGGGCTCGGAGGCGGCGCCGCACGCGGTCCACCACGTCGTGCGAGGTGACTCCGACGGGCTTGTCCACGAAGAGCAGCCCCGACCACGCACGCCCGGCAGCCGGAGCGGCGGAGCCAGGCTGGACCGGCGGTCCGGCGGCGGGCGCGGGGCGGCCGGAGGCGCCGGAGGTCACGACTCCTCCTCGTCCTCGTCCTCGACGGGCTCGCCGCGCTCCAGCTTCTTCAGGATCTCCTCCACCCGCGCCCCGCGCTCGATGGACGAGTCGAGCACGAAGCGCAGCTCCGGCACCTCGCGCAGTCCCAGCCGCGGGGCGAGGAGCCGGCGCACGTAGCCCGCCGCCCGTCCCAGGGCCTCCAGGGTGCGCTGCCGGTCGGCGCCGCTCTCGAGGATGCTCACGTAGATCCGCGCGAAGGAGAGGTCCTGCGTGACCTCGACGTCGGTGACGCTCACCAGCGTACCCAGCCGCGGATCCCGCAGCTCGTGCGCGAGGATGCCCGCGACCTCGCGCTTCATCAGCTCGGCCACGCGCTCGGGACGGATTCTCACAGGAGCTGCTCCTGCCAGTCGATGATCTCGGCGCCCGGCGTGCCGTCGGCGAGCCGGCGCACCGATTGGAGCAGCTCGTCCACCTGGCGCCTCTCCCCCGAGACCACCGCCACGCCCAGAGCCGCGCGCTGCCAGAGATCCTGATGGTCCACTTCCGCCACGGCCGCCAGGGCCCGCTGGCGGATGCGATCCTTCAGCCCGCGCACGATCGAGCGCTTGTCCTTGAGGGAGGCAGCTCCGCCCAGGAGCAGCTCGATCCGCACGATGCCGACGAACATGGGTCGGACCTCGAAAGTTGCCCGGGGGCGGCGCGCCCGGGACCCGGGACCCCGACGGCGCGGGCCGGGAGCGTCGCCCCGCCCGGCCGCGGAGGGCCACGTCTCGTCCGGCCGCCGGACGCGGCCCGCGTCCCGGGGGCGCGGGTCCCGGACGACGGCTCGGTCGGCCTCGCTCGCTCCCCGTCCTACAGCGACCGCGCCAGCTCCTCGATGTTGAACGCCTCGATGAGGTCGCCGACCTTGATGTCGTCGCGCCCTTCGAGGCTGATCCCGCACTCGAAGCCGCTCGTGACCTCCCGGACGTCGTCCTTGAAGCGCTTGAGGTCGGCGATGCGGCCCGTCCACGCCACCTCGCCCTCGCGCCGCAGGCGCACCCGCGCCGTGCGCGGAATCGCCCCCGAGACCACCATGCAGCCCGCCACCGTGCCCGCCTTCGAGAGGCGGAAGATCTGGCGAACCTCGGCCGTGCCCACGATCACCTCCCGCAGCTCGGGCCGCAGGAGACCCTCGAGGGCGGACTTCACCTCTTCGACGGCCTTGTAGATGATGTCGTAGAGACGAATCTCGACCTTCTCGCGCTCCGCCAGCTCGCGCGCCTTCGCATCCGGCTTGGTGTGGAAGCCGACGATGATCGCGTCCGAGGCGGAGGCCAGCATGACGTCCGACTCCGAGATCTGCCCCACCGCCTGGCGGATGATCCGCACCTGGACCTCGGAGGTGCTGAGCTTGGCCAGCGCTTCCGAGAGGGCCTCCACGGACCCGTCCACGTCGCCCTTGATGATCATCTTGAGCTCGGAGGTCTCGCCCTGGCTCATCTGCGAGTAGAACTGATCCAGGGAGATCCGCTTCTCCGCCCGGAACTCCTGCTCGCGGTGCAGCGCCTGCCGCTTGTTGGCCAGGTCGCGCGCCTCGCGCTCGTCCTCGAAGGCGGTGAAGATGTCCCCCGCGCCCGGGGTCCCGCTCCAGCCGACCACCTCGACCGGCGTGGAAGGACCCGCGCTGCGGACGGCGCGGCGGCGCTCGTCGGCCATGGCGCGCACCCGCCCCCACTGCTGGCCGGCGACGAAGGCGTCGCCGATGCCCAGGGAGCCGCTCTGCACGAGCACGGTCGCCACCACGCCGCGGCCCTGCTCGACGCGCGCTTCCAGCACGGCACCCTTGGCGCGGCGCGTGGGATCGGCCTTCAGGTCGAGCAGCTCGGCCTCCAGCTCGATCATCTCGAGCAGCTTCTCGACGTTCGTCCCCTTCTTGGCCGAGATCTCCACCGCCACGGTCTTGCCCCCGTACTCCTCCACCACCACCCCGTGCGCGGCCAGCTCCTGCTTCACCAGGTCCGGCCGCGCCCCCGGCAGATCGATCTTGTTGATCGCGACCACGATCGGCACGCCGGCGGCCTTCGCGTGGTCGATGGCCTCCACCGTCTGCGGCATGACGCGGTCGTCCGCGGCCACCACGAGCACCACGAGATCGGTCACCTGCGCGCCGCGCGCGCGCATGGCCGTGAAGGCTTCGTGTCCGGGGGTGTCGAGGAAGGTGATCCGGCGGCCGCTCGGGACCTGCACCTCGTAGGCCCCGATGTGCTGGGTGATCCCGCCGGCCTCGCCGGCGATGACGTTGGTCTCGCGGATGTAGTCGAGGAGCGAGGTCTTGCCGTGGTCCACGTGCCCCATCACGGTCACGACCGGGGCCCGGGGCGCGAGCCGCTCGCCGGTCCCCTCCTCCACGACCGCCTTTTCCTCGTCCTCCTCGTACTCCGAGACGAACTCCACGTCGTAGCCGAACTCGTCGGCCACCGCGAGGATCGAATCCTTGTCGAGGCGCTTGTTCATGGTGGCCATCAAGCCCAGCCGCATGCAGGTCGTGATGACCTCCTGGGGCCGCACCTCGAGGAGGTTCGCCAGCTCGGCCACGGTGATGAACTCGGTCGCCCGGATCAGCTTGGGCGCCTCCGCCGTCGCCTCGCCGCCTTCCTCGTCGCGATGGTGATGGCGCCGCCGGGCGCCCTGGTCCAGGCTGGCCAGCGTCTTGCGCACGCTCTCCGCCACCAGCTTCTCGTCCACGAACTTCTTCTTCTTGCGGTCACGGCGACGCAGGCCGTGCGGCTGCGGCCGAACCGGACCCGGGTGCCCTCCGGGACGCGCGGGCCCCGGCCCGCTCGGGCGCACCGCCGGGCCGGCCGGAGACGCCGCCGAGGCTCCCGGCCGCGCCGGCGGCGCGGCGGTCGCCTGGATCGCGGCGGCACGGGCGCGCTCCTCGCGGGCGCGCTGCACCTCCTGCTCGTGCTGGCGGTGCAGCTCCTCCTTGACCGCCGTCTTCTCCTTGCCGATCTCGGCCCGCACCGTGAGCACGGTCTCGGGCAGGAGCGTGCTCATGTGGTTCTTCACCTCGACGCCGAGCTTCTTGACGATCTGCAGCACCGCCTCGCTCGACATGCCGAGGTCCCGCGCGACCTCGTAGACGCGCAGCTTCTTGGGGCCCTGGCTACTCGACACGGTCCTCTCCCTTCGGAGCCGCCGGCCCGTCCGCCGGAGGCGCCTCCGGCGGCTCGGCGCCGCCTTCGCCTCGGGTGGAAGCCGGACTCGCCCCCGCGGCATCGCCCTCGGGCGCGGCCGCCGCGTCGGGGGTGGCCTCCATCTCGGGTGTGAATTCCAGATCGGCCGGAGCCGCCACGGGCGGTGTCGGCGGATGCGCCGCCACGTACTCCTGCGCCACCGTGCGCAGCTTCTCCGCGGTCTTCTCGCCGATTCCCGGGATCTCGACGAGCTTCTCGAGCGGGGTGTCCAGCAGCTCCTGCACGGTCTCGATCCCGGCCGAGATGAGCTTCTGGGTGGTCGCCTCGCCGAGCGCCAGCTTCTCGACCTCGACGCGGCTCGCGCGCTCCAGGTCCAGCCGCTTCTTCTCCTCGCTCTTGGCCACCAGATCGATCTTCCAGCCGGTGAGCCGCGCGGCCAGGCGAGCGTTCTGGCCGCCCTTGCCGATGGCGAGCGAGAGCTGGTCGTCGGCCACGACGACCATCATGTGCTTCTCGGTGTCCACGACGCGCACGTCCATGACCCGGGCGGGGGAGAGCGCGCGGGAGACGAAGACCGTGGGATCCTGCGACCAGGGCACGATGTCGATGCGCTCCCCGCCCAGCTCGCGCACGATGCTCTGCACGCGCGAGCCCTTGAGCCCCACGCAGGAGCCCACCGCGTCCACGCGGGGATCCGTGGAGTAGACGGAGATCTTCGAGCGCGCCCCGGCCTCGCGGGCCACCGCCTTGATCTCGACGATGCTCTCGGCGATCTCGGGGACCTCGGCCTCGAACAGACGGCGCAGGAAGTCGGGGTGGGTGCGCGAGAGGATCACCTGCGGACCCTTGGCGGAGCGATCCACGTTGATCACCACCGCGCGCACGTAGTCGCCCTGGCGGTGGTACGAGCGCGGGATCTGCTCGCGGGCCGGCAGGAAGCCCTCCGAGTGATCGAGCTTGACGATCACGTTGCCGCGATCCACCTGCTGGACCACGCCCCGCACGAGCACGCCGATCTTGTCCGAGTACTCCTTGAACACGCGATCCCGCTCGGCCTCGCGGACGCGCTGGATGAGCACCTGCTTGGCGGTCTGGATGGCGTTGCGACCGAACTCCTCGATCTTGAGGGGGAAGACCAGCACGTCCCCCACCTTGGCGTTGCGGCCCTGCGGGAACGTGCGCGCCTCTTCGACCGTGAGCTGCAGCGCCGGATCCACGACGGTCTCGACGACCGTCTTGCGCAGCGCGATCGTGATGGCGCCGCTCTCGTTCGAGAAGCGGACCTCGACGTCGGCGGTGACGCCGTACTTGCGCCGGACCGCGCTGGCGAGACCGATCTCCAGCGTCTCGATGAGCATCGCCCGATCCACGCTCTTCTCGCGCGTGATCTGGCTCAGCGCATCCAGGATCTCATGATTCATCGAGGCCCTCCCCGAGGGCGCCCGCCTCGCGCCCCGACCCCGTCCGGCGCTCCGCCTCGTGCGCCTGGTGCTCTCGGCCGGCGTCCCGCTCCCACCGGGTGGCCCGCCGCGCCACGCGCTCCTGGCGGGCCTGCTCCCAGGGATCCACGACCAGCCGGACCGATTTCACCTCGGACCACTCGAACCACTCCTCCGCGCCGTCCTCCGTCCGGATCCCGCAGCTCGATCCGCGCGCGCCGAGCAGGACGCCCTCGTAGTGCCGCCGGCCTTCCCGCGGCGCGACGCTGGTGAGCCTCGCGCGGGTGCCGCTGAAGCGCCTCACGGCGTCCAGGCTCGTCAGCGGCCGGTCGACGCCCGGCGAGCTGACTTCGAGCCGATAGCTGCCCGCCACCGTCTGGTTCATGTCGAGGCAGTCCCCCAGGCGCCGGCTGAATGCGGCACAGTCGCCCAGAGTGATGCCACCGGGCTTGTCGAGCAAGACCCGCACGACCCGGTGCCGGCCCTGCACGACCAGCTCGACTTCCACCAGCTCGTATCCCGCCTCTTCCGCCAGCGGGACCGCGAGCTGACGCACTTCTTCGCGGACTTCCAACTTGGCTCCGGACAAGGACAAAAAACGGAGTGGTCGCGCCAACCCCACTCCTTCGCGGGACCATAACCGAGCCGCGCCGAAACGGCAAGTGGAGTTTGCGCGGGCCGCGTCGGCCCGCAGGGCGGGGCGAGGGAGCGGGATCGCGCGGGCGGCGCGCCCAACCTCCAACGGCCCAGCGGCTTGGCCGCCGGCCGCCGTCAGGAGCGGGCGCGGGCCAGGGGAGAGCGGTAGACCAGCCAGGCGGCCACGCGAGCCGTTTCGGCCAGACTCGCCGGGGACGTCTGGTCGGGAAGGTCGAGATGCGTGTGCCACGCCGGGTAGTCGAAGTCGATGATGTCCACGGCGGGAACACCGACCTCGAGCAGGGGAACGTGGTCGTCCGTGATCGTGTAGGCGGGATCGGGCTTGAAGTGCACGCCCCCCGTGGCCCGCGCGGCCTCGAGCACCAGCGCCACGAGGTTCGCCGCCCTCTCGGCGGACTGCACCTCGGGATGGATCTCCAGGTCTCGGTCACCGACCATGTCGAAGAGGAACGCGGCCGTCGGCTTCCTGCCCGACGCCTCCAGCTCCGCCGCATAGTGACGCGACCCGAGACAGAACTCCTGCCCCTGGCTGGCCCGCCCCTGGTCCTCGCCGTCGAAGAACACGAGGTCCACGCGCGCCGGCGGCGGCTGGCGATGCATCAGCTCCGCGACCTCCAGGAGCACGGCCACGCCCGAGGCGCCGTCGTTCGCGCCCGGCACCGGCTGCCGGCGGAAGGCCGGGTCCGGGTCCTGGTCCGCCCAGGGCCGGCTGTCCCAGTGCGCGCACAGCACGATCCACGGCCGGGCGGCGCTCGGCCCGGGCTTCCGCGGCTCGAAGCGGGCGATCAGGTTCGTGAGGGCCAGCGGCCGGCCGAGCGAGGTGTCGACGAAGGATTGGCGCTCGACGCGGGCGCCGAGCCGGGTCAGCTCGCCGCTCAGCCAGTCGAGGATGCGGGCGTGCGCGGGCGTCCCGGGCACGCGCGGCCCGGCGGCGACCTGGAACGCGACTCGCGCCTGCGCCCGCGCGCCGTCCACGTCCAGGCGGGCGGCGCAGGCGGCGGGCGCGGCCACCGCCACCGCCACGACGAGCCCGCGCAGGATCCGGCTCACGGGCTCAGAACGTGAACTGGGCGCGCAACTCGACGCGCACGTTCCGCTGCTTGAGGTTTCGCTGACGGTCGTTGTTCTGCCCATAGCCGAGCAGGAGGTTCCCCGTGGCGTTGCTGCTGAAGGCGTACGAGCCCGTGGCGTTGATGGAGAGCCGGTCTTCCTTCGACGGGTACTTCGGCGGCCCGACCGGATGGTCGCGGGTGGCATCCGCGTAGGACACCGTCTCGCCGCTCTGGATCTCGTACTGCCCCGTGATCCCCATGGTGATCGTGCTGCTCACCGTCTTCTGCTTGCCGAGGAAGCTGACCTTCTGGCCCTGCGAGTAGGAGCGGCTGAAGCTCACGTTGGTCGTCGTCAGCCGGGTGAAGACGATCGAGTGGCCGACCAGCAGGTCCTCGCGCTCGGTGTTGCGCTTCTCGATGCGCACCTCGGCGCGCGTGCCGTTCTTGAAGTTCCCCGTGACGCCGAGCAGCGGCCGCCATTCGCTGTTCGCGGAGCGCGCGGTCGGATCGGTCCGGTTGTTCGTGAAGTCCGTGACGACGGAGCGCCCGTACGCGCTGTGGAGCTGCGGATTCGCCAGCAGGCGATCCAGCTGGATCACGCTGGCCAAGTTGCCGTAGTCCAGGTCGACGTCCGGGAAGCGCATGCTGTTCTCCTTGTTCGCCACCTGGTTCAAGGTCGACTGCCGCGAGGTGAGCTCGTAGCGGGTGGTGGCCGAGCTGCCGAAGAACAGCCGCACGCGCGTGGCCGCCCGCGCGTGCCAGTCCTGCGCGACGCTGGCGTTGTTCCCGAACTGCGGCTGCGTGTGCAGGGAGTCGATCCGACTCGAGAACCCGAACAGGTAGGCGAAGGTGGGAGTGCCCGTGAGCCGCGAGTAGTTGCTGGACTGGTTGAACCCCACGTCCGTCGAGATGGTGCCCAGCGCGGAGAGCAGCCCTTGCCAGGGCGCCCGCCCCCGGGCGCGCGGGGCCGGCGCGGCGCGGAGGGTGTCGCCCCCGCTCGGGCGGCGCACGGGGGGAGGAGCGGAGCCGGGCGCGCCCCCGCCCCCCAGGCGGTCGAAGGGCAGCTCCCAGGTCATGCTGTAGGACTGCCCGTTGCTCACGGCACGCACGCTCAGATCGGGCGAGAGGGCGGGGCTGTTGTCCTGGTTGTACGCCGAGGACCACGACAGCGTCGGCCGCACCCAGGGTCCGCCTTTCACCGTGTAGTGCGCGTCCATGGACTGCCGCCAGTTCGTCAGCGCGCCCAGGTTGATGAAGCCGAACTGGTAGTTCTTCACCTGGCTCGAGGGCAGCATCAGGTTGCGGTGGCCCTCGATGTGATGGTGGAGCATGTCGAAGGGCCGCGTGTCCGCCCCGAAGTCGATGGTGGCGGCGCGCCCGGTCAGGTCGTTGCGGAGCTGGAGCGAGTCGCGCAGCGCCCCCACGCGATCGAAGGAGATCGTGCGCAGATCGGAGCGCGCGTAGTTCCAGTAGAAGCGCTCCGGCAGCGGGAAGAAGCGCACGTGGCTGAGCGGGAGCGGCACGGCCAGGAGCTTGCGAGGGGCGATCTGGTAGCTCACCGTCGCGTTGCGCACCACGGAGCTGTCCACCGAGTAGGGGTTCCGGTTCCGGCTCTGCGACCAGTTGTAGCTCGCGGTGATGCCCCCGATGGTGTAGCGCAGGAAGGGATTCGAGCGATCGCTCCAGGCCCGCGAGTAGGAGGTCGAGAAGCTGCGCGTCTCGCTCCGCGTCTCGCTGGCCTTCTGCAGCTCGGCGCCGCGCACGACGTCGTCGCCCGCGCTGAAGCGGGGCTGCGAGCTGCTGCGCGTGTAGCCCAGCGAGATCGGCACCTGGATGCCCGTCTTCTCGATGAAGCGATAGGGCTCGAGGGTCGTGCTCCAGGAGAGCTGGTCGGTCGAGTTGCCCGACCCCATGCTCTCCCCGACGGTCAGGAAGTCGGCGCCCTGCCCGTTCCAGGACAGGTTGTAGCTCGCCAGGTTGGCCACGTGCCCGGTCACCAGCACGCGCTGCGCGTGGTCCACGTCCTTCGCCACGTCCGTGGCCCGCAGCTCGTCGAACCAGAGCTGCCCCGAGCGGAAGCGCTGTCCGGAGAGATTCATCAGCCCGAAGGAGATGCGGCGCAGCCGCGTGAAGGACGGCCTTCCGTTCACCACCAGGCTCTCTCCCGCCACCGCCCCCGCCTTGACGTAGTGGATGGGATCCACCTTCGGGAAGTAGGGGTCGAGCTTCAGGTTCGAGAGCTGGGTCAGGGCCAGGGCCACCTGGCTCCAGTCGCTGCGCTGCACACGCTTCGAGGACCGCGGCAGCGGGGCCCGGTACTCGTAGTAGTTGCGCCCCTGCTCGTCGGAGGCGAAGCGCACGAAGTAGAAGAGCCCGCTGTCGGCCGTCGCGCTGTAGGGCGCGCCCGTCGAGTCCTGCACGTCGTAGGCGACCGCGTACCAGTTCAGCTTTCCGTACCGGCTGTAGTTCTCGTCCAGGGAGAAGTTCTTGTAGGCCTCGAGCGAGGAGCCGGGCTTGAGGTCCGTGAACTCCAGGCTGATGGACTGCTCGCGGCGGACCAGCTCCTGGTTCCCGTTGCGCGTCGTGCCGGGATCGAACGGCGGCGAGTAGATGTCGGCGTCGTCCTGGGAGTTCACCGAGTTCAGCGTGGCGGTGGTCGCCGGCGTGACCAGCGAGAGCGAGTCGAGGTCCGCCCGCTGCCAGCGGCTGCCGACGATGTCCAGCCCGCCGATCATCAGCAGGGGCTTGTGGAGCTGCTCCAGCGGCGCGCTCTTGTCGGACGGGTCGTTGCCGGAGTCGTCGGTCTCGACGACGCCCTGCAGCCAGATGCGCAGGTGCTGGACGAGCGTCAGGTTGGGGTTGCCGAACCGCTTGGCCAGGGAGTCGGCGATGGGGATGCGATAGCGGCGCCAGCCGTTGTCCGACGGGACCTGCGAGCCGTCGTTCGCGTACGTCCGGCCGGCCGCGTAGGCCGAGTCCACGAGATAGGGCGAGGCCGCGCCTTCCGCCCCGAGGTCGATCGTGTACTCCAGGTAGTCGTCGTTCTGGTCCAGGATGCGGTTCAGGTTCAGGTCCTCGGTGTCGGGCACGGGGACGACGGTCCGGTTGCCCTCGGTGCCGTTGACGGACCGCCAGTACACGGGGTAGCCCGATCGCAGGTGGTCGCTCGCGACCACGTCGTTGGGCGGGAAGTAGTCGTCGCCCGTCGAGTCGTTGGCGGTCGCCGTGGTCAGGTCGAGGATGTGGCCGAACTGGGTCCGCCCCGGGTTCATGACCCCGTCGAGGCCCGTGTCCTCGTCCTGCGTCAGCACGTTGTCCCCCCGCTTGTCCTCGGTGTCGAGGATCCGGTTGGGAGGATCGTCGGGCGCCCGCATCTGGTCCTCGCTCACGGTCCCCAGGTCGATGTGCAGCTTCACGTGCTGGCCGCGCACCCGCGCCCGCCCGTCCGCGAAGTGCTGGTCGCGGAAGTCGTCCACCCAGAGCTCGATGAACTGCGAGCGGGAGAGATCGAGGCCCACGGGATCGAGGGGATAGGTGAGCCCCACCCACAGGCTGGAGTCGCCCTCCTGCGGCTGCCAGACGGGCCGCCGCGGGACGCTGATGGCCAGCACCTGATGGGGATTCTGCGCGCCTTCCGCGTTGGTCAGGTTCGGCTTCAGATCCCGGTCCTGCGCGTAGCTCGGCGGCGAGAACCAGCGCACCTCGGCGTTGTGCAGCGTGTCGGCCACGGGGACGTCGGTGAGCCGGAAGGTCTTGGAGGGATCCAGCCAGGGCACGCTGGACCAGTGCCAGTGCTCCTGCGAGAGGGAGAGGGACACGGCGTCGCGCACGCCTTCCATGTCGTCGATGTAGATCTCGTTCTTGGTGTTCGGGTTCGGGATCGACATGCCCGCTTCGGCCTGCACGTGGAGATCCGAGGGCGCCGTGGTGCGGATGCCGGGCAGGCGGTCCACCAGCCGCGTGAGCCAGTCCGGATGGAGCGTCCAGTCGGTGTTGAGGTCGGTGATGAGGCTGCGCGACGGCTCCTCCCCCAGGCGCGGGCGCAGGTCCTGCGCGCCCTTGCTCTCGTACATGAAGGCACCGCCCAGGCTCTTCTCGCGCCCCTCCAGGTGGAAGGCGCTGCCCACCAGGGTGCGCCCCGCCTGCTGGAAGAGGGGCGAGTACGAGTAGTTCACGTTGAGCTGGTCGGTCGGCCCGAGCTGGCGCTTGAGCGTGAGGCGCCCCAGGTCGTAGTCGATGTCGTAGTCCTTGCCCTTGACCCACTGCTGGCCGCTGACCGTGACCACCTCGGAGCCTTCCAGGATGTTGCCGCGCCCCAGGACGATCTCTCCCTGGGCCTGGGAGGCCGAGAACTCCACGTCGATGAAGTAGGTCGAGTGCCGGTCGCGCTGCGGGTTGTAGT
This sequence comes from Candidatus Eiseniibacteriota bacterium, assembly GCA_033853925.1. Taxonomy (GTDB): domain Bacteria; phylum Eisenbacteria; class RBG-16-71-46; order RBG-16-71-46; family RBG-16-71-46; genus JANXPZ01. The sequence continues at coordinate 34,798 of JAWOLC010000024.1, read as the reverse complement.
AGTCGTAGATGGCCGGGTTCGCGGCGTTCGGCGCCAGCGTGCTGCTGGCCGTGTGCGGGTCGGCCGGCCCCGTGAGCGAATCGCGGCGCGAGAGGATGGCGCTGACCCGGTGGTCGAACGGCTTGCCGCCGGAGCCCAGCCGGGGGGCGAAGGGCCGGGGATCGGGCAGGAAGAGCACGCCGTTCTTGAAGTCCACGAAGGCGCGCAGCACCGTGCCGCCGGTGAACTTCACGCCCGTGCCGTCCACCTTGCCGTCGTGCTGGCCGAAGATCGGGTTCCCGGTGGTCTCGTCGTAGCTGTCGAGCCCCAGCAGCTCCAGGTAGGGCACGGGCAGGCTGCCCACCAGCTCCGTGTACTGGGGCGGGTCGTAGTAGGCCTGATGGACGCTCAGCTTGAAGCTCGCCGGGTCGATGCCCTGCCCCGGGAGCTGGTAGAAGTTCTTGAGCTCCAGCTCGCGGGTGGCGTTGAAGGGGGCTCGCGCCGGGTTGGTCTCGAAGTAGACGCCCGAGGAGTCCGCGGCCAGCAGGCTCTGCGGAGCGCGCAGGAGCTTCATCCGGATGACGGGGGGCTCGCCGTTGATGTCGGGCTGGAGCTGGTTGCCCTGCGTGCCCACCAGGATGTCGTAGGCGCCGATCGAGCCCGCCAGTCGCGCCCGATAGGTCACGCCCAGCCGCTGGTCCCCCATCATCGGCCGCTTGAGGCGGATGATCTTGAAGTTCGGGCCGTAGATGTCGGTGAGGATCTCGTAGTCCTGGTCCGCTCCCACCTGGAGCTGGTTGAACTCGCCGACCACCGCGGGGAGCGTGTCGCCCGGGTAGCTCTGGTTCAGGGAGTCCACCACGGCCCGCCCGCGCACCTGGTTCACGGTGTTCGTGTAGTCGGCGTTGTCCCGGTAGAGAGCGATGCTGGCCGGGTCGATGTCCAGGTCGGGCCCCACGTTGGGATCGTAGAGGAAGTAGTAGACCCCGCGGACGTAGTCGAAGTCGGCGATGGGCTGCGGCGTCTGCACCGACGCCCCGCCCGTGTACGTCGCGCGCTCGCTCTTCCCCTCCTGCCGGCTCGCCAGCAGGGTGAAGTCGAGGGCCCCGTAGCGGAGCGAGGTCTTGGCGCCGAAGAGTCCCTCGTTGCGGCCGCTGTACGAGACGTACTGCGTGCCGGGCAGGGTGAGGTTGGTGTTGCCGAGGTCGAACTCCTGGACGAGGTCGTCCTCCTCGCCCCGGTAGTTGATGGCGATGCGGTTGGCGAGGGGGATCTGGTTGGCCGAGTTCTGCAGCAGATTGACCTTGATGCGGTCCGAGAGCTGGCCCTCGAGGCGAATGTCCAGATCCTGCTGCATGTTCAGCGTGGGAAAGAGCGACGGGCGCGTGCCCAGCATGACCGTCTGCTGGTTCGACCAGTTGCTCTGTCCCGAAAGGCGGATATTCTCGGAGCCGGAGACGTTCAGCGCGGGGCCGCCGGGGCCGAGCAGGCTCTGCACGCGCGCCGGCAGCGGCGAGGGCAGCTTGAATTGGAAACCCGAGGTGGACGACTGACCCGTGCTCTGAGCCTTGACGTTGATGTTCTGGCGCGAGCGGTCGGCCCAGGCTCTCTGGAAGGTGAGCCGGCTGGTCTGGCGCGAGTACTGTTGGAGGCTCACGCTGGAGCCCGGCCCCAGGGGGACTTCGCCCAGATGCTCGGAGACGCTCACCGTCCCGGAATCCGGGTCCATGCTGACGCGGAGTTCCCGGGGGTCCGGCCGCACGTCCAGCCTGACCCATTTCGGCCCCAGCGAACTCAGGCGTCCGAGCACGAACTCGTCCTCGATGGCCAGGCGGGAGGCGCTCTTCCAGGGTGGCGGAAGCGTATCTGCCGGGGACGTCACGTGCCGGGGCTTCAGCCCGAAGTGGGGAAACCCGATGAGGAGGAGAAGGGCGGGAAGGGCGTTCAGCATTCAGGCGTCAAAACGTCAGCGCCCCCGTGGGCGGAGGCGCAGCCTTTCACCTTAGCAGGGGAAGTCCCGCTGGTCAAAGGCGTTAGGCTGGAAATCGTCGCCCCGTCCCGACCCATGAGGTAGGCTGCGCAGCCGTGCGTATCCTCCGTTGGTACATCTTGAGACAACACTTGGTTCCCTTGCTCCTCGGGTTCGGTGTGGTCACGTTCATCCTGGAGATGGACGCGCTCTTCGACTACCTGGACCTGGTGGTCACCAGGGGCGTGGCGCCTGGCGTCGTCTTCCAGCTCTTCTTCCTTTCCCTGGGCTACATCGTGGCCCTGTCGGTGCCCTGCGCGGTGCTGGTGGCCGTGCTCATGACCTTCGGCCGCTTGTCCCAGGACAATGAGATTACCGCGCTGCGGGCAAGCGGAGTCAACTTGGCCTCGGTCCTCCTGGGTCCGCTGGCCGCCGCGGCCCTGATGGCCGTCGGGCTGACGCTCTTCAACAACCACGTGCTGCCCGAGGCCAACCACGCGGTCATGAACCTGCTCGTGGACATCGGCCGGATGCGTCCGACCGTGAGGCTCCAGGAGGGGGTGTTCATCACCGACTTCCCCGGCTACAGCATGCTCGTGCAGTCCGTCAACGGACACACCAACGAGATGCGCGGGATCACGATCTACCAGATGAACCCGGGCGGCCCGCCCAACTTGATCCTCGCCAAGCGGGGCTACCTCACCTACACCCCCGACGGGCGCACGGCCGTGCTCGAGCTGAAGGACGGGGAGATCCACGAGATCCCGGCCGACCAGGGCGGCCCGCGCCTCTACCGCCGCATGGTGTTCAAGACGCACATCATCCACATCGCCGGGGCCGGGGCGATCCTGGAGCGCAGCGTGCGCGAGGCGCGGAGCGATCGCGAGATGAGCGCGCGCCAGCTCCTGGACGAGCGAAGCCGGGTGGACGACGCCTACCGCGTCTCGGCGGTCCAGCACCGCCAGCGGTTCGCCTCCTACGGCGTGCCGCCCCCCGATGTGCGGGCTCTGGTGCCCGAGCGGCTGTCGTGGGGAGGCCGGATGGGGACGACCCTGCGGGGACTCGCCGGGGGGGCGAAGATCCTGGAGCGCCTGGAGAAGGCGAACCCTCAGCTCCAGACCGAGGTCGAGCTCTGGCAGATCGAGCGGGAGTCTCTGGAGAAGCGGGCCGCGTCCCTCTCGGTCGAGGTCAACAAGAAGTTCTCCCTGCCGGCCGCCTGCGTGGTCTTCGTCCTCCTGGGCGCGCCTCTGGGCATGCGGGTCCGGCGCGCCGGGCCGGCGGTGGCCTTCGTGTCGGTCGCCTTCTTCCTCTTCTACTACCTCTGCCTGGTCGGTGGCGAGGAGCTGGCGAATCGCCTGTTCCTGCCCCCGTGGCTGGCCATGTGGCTGCCGAACATCGTGCTGGGGGCCTGGGGCCTGGCCGCCACCTTGCGCTCCGTCGAGCTGTGGCGGCCTCACGCGGCCTTCCCGCTCATCGGCCACAGGCGGCTCGTCCGGGCCGGCGCCGCACCGACCCTGGCGCGAGGCAGCCGCGAGGGACCCGCGGCGTGAAGATCCTGGACCGGTACCTCCTGCGCGAGTTCGCCGTCTACCTCCTCCTCGGGATCGTGGGCATCATCGCGATCTTCGTCGTCGTGGACGTGTTCGAGAAGATCGACGTCTTCCTGGACCACCACGCGGGGCTGTCGCTGGTGACTCGCTACTACCTCTACCGGCTGCCCGAGTGGCTCGTCCAGGTTCTCCCCATCGCTCTCCTGCTGGCCACCTTCCTGGCCCTCGGCCAGCTCAACAAGTTCGGGGAGCTGACGGCGATGCGCACCTGCGGCCGCTCGCTCATGGGCATCCTGAGCCCGGTGCTCGTGATCTCGATCGCCTCTGCGCTGCTCTCCCTGCTCGTCAGCGAGTTCGTCGTGCCGGAGACGAACCGTCGTCGCGACGTGATCTTCGATCAGGACATCCAGGGCCTCCGCCGCCAGGAGGTGACCGAGCGGGCCGACGTCACCTACCTGGGCGAGGGCGGGCGCATCTTCTACATGCGGCTCTACCTCGTGAAGGAGCAGCGCATGCACGAGGTGTCGCTGCAGGAGTTCCGCAACGGTGCCCTGGTGCGCCGCATCGACGCCGCCGAGGCGAGCTGGGACGGGAGCCGCTGGGTGTTCTCCTCGGGCTTCGTGAGGACCTTCGTGGGCGGCCAGGAGCGGGTCCGGGCCTTCGACCGCCTGGCCGTGAACGGCATCAGCGAGAGGCCGGAGGACTTCGCCAAGGAGACCCACAACCCCGGGGAGATGAACTTCGTCGAGCTGCTCGCCTACGTCCAGAAGCTGCGCGCCAGCGGAGCCCGAGTGGCGAACTACCTGGTCGACCTGCAGATCAAGCTCTCCTTCCCGCTCGTCAACCTGATCGTGGTGCTCATCGGCGCCCCCGTCGCCACCCGGCTGCGCATGCAGAGCGCCGCCCTCGGCTTCGGCCTGTCCATCGCCATCTCCTTCGGCTACTACGCCCTGCTTCGGGCCGGCCAGGCGCTGGGCCACAGCGGCGCGCTGAACCCCTACGTGGCGGCTTGGCTCGGCGACCTGGTCTTCGGCAGCCTCAGCGCCTTCATGATGCTCCGCGCCCAGAAGCACTAGCTCGGACGATTCACGAACCCGCTGCTGCCGACGCGATCCAACCGCGATCCGCGGCGGCCAAGCGGATTCGGCCCTCAGAATTCGAACGCTTGCCCGATCCTGTCCAGGCCCGCGCAGAACTCGACGTCCGCGGCGTACTCCGGCCCGAGGGAGCGCAGGTAGCGGGCGTGCTCCACGCCCTGGACCAGGGCGCGCACCTCCTCCTCCCCCCGCGGCGCGAGCGTGCAGGCGAGGCGGGCAGCCGCGCCTTCCAGCCTCGCCCCCGCCGCGCTCAGGCGCTCGCACAGCCAGCCGGCGCAGGCGGCGTCCTCCAGGGCGAAGTCGCCGAGCTTCCCGGCGCAGACGAGGAGCAGGAACGGACGGGCGGCGACGGCTCGCGCCACGGCCGAGGCGTTGACGAAGGCGCCCAGGAGCCGCGTGCCGCAGCCCGCGATCGAGCGCATGGCCGGCGCGCCGTTGGTCGAGGCGAAGACCAGCGGGCGCCCCGCCACCGACGCGAATCCGTACTCGGCCGGGGAGTTGCCGAGGTCGAAGCCCTCCAGGCGGCGCCCCTCGCGCTCCCCGCAGAGCAGGGCACCCGGCAGGCGGCGCCGCAGCGCTGTCGCCTCCTCGGGGCTCGCCGCCGGGTACAGGCGGCCGGCCCCGTTCCGCCGGGCGATGGTCAACGTGGACGTGGACCGGAGCACGTCGATGGCCACCGCCGCCCAACGGCGGGGGTCGCGCGGCCAGCCGGGAGGCGCCGGCCGGCGCGGCTCGGGCGTCAGCTCGACGCGGACGCGCATGACGCGCCTAGGCCGGCGTGGCTCCGGCGCTGACCGCGTTCGCGCTCGCCTCCTCGGCGGGCTTGCCGCCCAGCAGGCGCTCGACGAAGTGGGTGTCCAGCTCGCCCCTCCGGAAGGCCGCGTCGCGCAGGGCCAGCAGATGGAAGGGGATCGTGGTCTTGATGCCGTCCACGATCATCTCCTCGAGCGCGATCTCCATGCGGCGCAGCGCCTCGGGGCGGTCCTTCCCGTGCGCGATGAGCTTGCCGATCATGGAGTCGTAGTAGGGAGGCACGGTGTAGCCGGTGTAGACGTGGCTGTCCATGCGCAGGCCGGGGCCGCCGGGCCGGTAGAAGTAGGTGATGGCGCCGGGGCTCGGGCGGAAGCCGTGCTCGTGGTCCTCGGCGTTGATCCGGCACTCGAAGGCGTGGCCCTCCCAGTGCACGTCCTCCTGCGCCACCGACAGCTTCTCGCCCGCGGCCACGAGGATCTGCTCCTTCACGAGGTCGAGGCCCGTCACCTCCTCGGTGACCGGGTGCTCGACCTGGATGCGGGTGTTCATCTCCATGAAGTAGAAGGAGCCGTCCCGGTCGAAGAGGAACTCCATGGTCCCCGCGTTCTGGTAGCCGATGGAGCGCGCGCCCCGCACCGCCAGCTCGCCGACCTGCCGGCGCTGCTCGGGCGTCAGCAAGGCGCTCGGCGCCTCCTCGATGAGCTTCTGGTGGTTGCGCTGCACGGAGCATTCCCGCTCGCCCAGGTGGACGAGATTGCCGTGGGCGTCGCCGAAGAGCTGGAACTCGATGTGGCGGGGTCGCGCGATGAACCTCTCCAGATAGACCGCGTCGTTGCCGAAGGCGGCGCCCGCCTCGGCCCGCGCGATCCCGAACCCGGCGCGCAGCTGCTTCTCGTCCCAGGCCACGCGCATGCCGCGGCCGCCCCCGCCGGCCGCGGCCTTGAGGATGACCGGGAAGCCGATCTCCCGCGCCAGGGCGGCGCCCTCGTCCACGTCGCGCACCACCCCCTCGCTCCCCGGCACGATCGGCAGCCCCACCTCGCGCATGGCGCGCCGCGCCTCGACCTTGTCGCCCATCTTCCGGATCATCTCCGCGCTCGGGCCGATGAAGGTGAAGCCGCAGGAGGCGCAGACCTCGGCGAAGTGCGCGTTCTCCGCGAGGAAGCCGTAGCCGGGATGGATGGCCTCGGCCCCGGCGATCTCGGCGGCCGAGATGAGCCGGGCGATGTAGTTGTAGGACAGGGCGGGCGGCGGCGGCCCGATGCACACGGACTCGTCCGCCAGCCGCACGTGGAGGCTGTCCCGGTCGGCCTCGCTGAAGACGGCCACGGTGGCGATGCGCAGCTCGCGGCAGGCGCGGATCACCCGCAGGGCGATCTCGCCGCGATTGGCCACCAGGACCTTGCGGAACATCAGTTCAGGAAACCCTCGCTGCCCGGCGTCGCCGCGGCGCGGCGCGGCCCCGCGCCGGCCTTCAGCACGCCGCCCGGCGGCGTCGCCTCCGCCGGAGCCGTGCCCTCGATGGACTGCCAGGTGCGGTCCGACGAAGCGTCGATGCCCTTGAGCTTGAGGGCCAGCTCGTTCGGGTTGTTGGCGTTCTTGAGGGCTTCCTCCTCGGAGATGAGCCCCTCCCGCAGCAGGGCCATCAGGGACTGATCGAAGGTCTGCGTCCCGTACTGGGTCATGCCCTCCGAGACCACCGTGTGGAGCAACGGCGTCTTCTCGGGGTTCATGATGTACTCGCGCACCGTGGGCGTGCTGACCATGATCTCGACCGCGGGCACGCGTCCGGCGCCGTCCCGGCGGGGAATGAGCCGCTGGGAGATGACGGCCCGCAGGTTCGAGGCCATGCTGAGCCGCAGCTCGTCGTGCTGGTGCGGCGGATAGAACGAGATGATCCGCTGCAGCGTCTGCACGACGTCCGTGGTGTGGAGGGTGGAGAGCACCAGGTGTCCGGTGTCGGCCGCCATGAGCGTCGTGCTGATGGTCTCCAGGTCGCGGATCTCGCCCACGAGGATGATGTCGGGGTCCTGCCGCAGCACGTACTTGAGGCCGTCGTGGAAAGAGCGCGTGTCCAGCCCGACCTCGCGCTGGTGGATGAACGACAGCCGGTCGCGGTGCAGGAACTCGATCGGGTCCTCGACCGTGATGATGTTGCGGGTCGTGACCCGGTTGATCGCGTCGATCATCGCCGCCAGGGTGGTGGACTTGCCCGAGCCCGTCCGCCCCGTCACCAGCACCAGGCCGCGCGGCGAGAAGGCCAGCTCCCGCACGAGCGGCGGCAGCATCAGGTCCTCGATGCTGGGCACCTCCACGGGCACGTGGCGCAGGGCCAGGGCGGGCGTGCCGCGCTGCATGAAGATGTTGGCGCGGAAGCGGGCCAGGCCCGAGACGCCGAAGGCGAAGTCGATCTCGTTGTGCGTGGAGAAGTAGAGGCGCTGCTCGTCGTTCAGGAGCTGGTCCACCACGTCCCGCAGCTCCTGGGTCGTCGGCGAGGTCTCGTCGAGCGTGTAGAGGACGCCGTCCACCCGCACCACGGGGGGCGTGCCGGCCTTGAGGTGCAGGTCGCTGGCGTGGGCCGCGATCATCTTCTCGAGCACGGTGCGGATGTTCATGAGCGGAATCCTTGCGTGCGCCCCTCCGGGCTCACGCGGGCTCGATCAGGAACAGCTTCTGCCCGAATTCGACCGGCTGGGCGTTCTCGACCAGGATCTTCACCACCCGTCCCCGGTGCTCGGATTCGATCTCGTTCATGAGCTTCATGGCTTCGATGATGCAGACCGTCTGCCCCACCTCGACCTTGTCGCCCACCTCGACATACGGATCCGCGTCCGGGGCCGGAGCCCGGTAGAAGGTCCCGACCATCGGGGACGTGATCACGGCGAGGTTCTCGGTCGCCGGCTCGGCCGCCGCCGCGGCGCCCACCCCGGGGGCCGCGGGCTTCTCCGCCGCGGGGCTGGGAAGAGCCACGACCGGGGAGGAGCTCACGTTCACCGGGACGCGCGCGTGCGCGGCGATGCGCACCGTCCGGTCTCCAGAACTGACCTCGAGCTCGCCGATTCCAGTGCGCTGCACCAGGCGGATGAGCTGGCGGATCTGTGCCAGCCCCCCCGCCCCGAGCAGGGCACCCCCGGCGTTATCGGTATCCCGGGGGGCGGGCTTCACGCCTTTGTCCGCGCCGGGAGGGACCGGGCGGGCTTTGCCGCGCCTGAGGTTAGGCTTGGTCACGGGTCAGGACTCCCAGCAGCCCGCGCAGCGCCAGCTCGTAGCTCGCCGGCCCGAAACCCTGGACCACCCCGACGGCGGCCCCGGAGATCAGCGACACCTGCCGGAAAGCTTCACGTGCGTGCGGGTTGCTCAGATGCACCTCGACCACCGGCACTCCGGCGGCCAGCACCGCGTCCCTCAAGGCGACGCTGGTGTGGGTCAGCCCGCCCGGATTGAGGAGAACGCCATCCGCGCGGTCCTTGGCCGAGTGCAGAGTGTCGATCAGCACACCCTCATGGTTGGTTTGGTGGCACTCCACCTGGCACCCGAGCTGGGCGCCGAGGGTGGCCAGGAGGCCGTGGATATCTTCCAGGGTGGCCCGGCCGTAGATGGTGGGCTCCCTTGTCCCCAGCGCGTCGAGGTTCGGGCCGTGCAGGACCAGGATCCTCTTCATCTCGGCCTCATTCCGCGGCTCCGGCCTCGATCAAGGCGGTGCGCACGAGCCGCCTGGGAACCAGGCGCGGCACGCTAGCATGGCCCATTCGGGGCGTCAACACCCAGCGCACATCGCTCCCCGAGCGCTTCTTGTCCTGAGCCATCGCCTCCAGCAGACGATCGACGGGCACGCGCGACGGCCTGCCCGGCAGCCCGAGAAGGTCGAGGAGAACGCTGAGGCGCAGGCGATCCTCCCCGGGCAGACCCGCCACGCGGCTCGAGAGATCCGCCGCCACTCGCAATCCCCAGGCGACGGCCTCGCCGTGCAGCGGGCCCCGATACTCCATCGCCGACTCGAGCGCGTGACCGGCGGTATGTCCCAGGTTCAGCGCCGCTCGCGCCCCCCCTTCCCGCTCGTGCGGGTCGCCCATCACCACGCGCGCCTTGGCGCGGATCGAGCGGGCCACGGTCTCCGCCAGCACCGTGATGTCGCCGTCGGCCGCGCGGGCGGCGTGGCGCTCGATCCAGCGGAAGAGCCGGGCGTCCACCGCCATGCCCAGCTTCACCGACTCGGCGAGCCCCGCGCGCCGATGCCGCACGGGGAGCGTGCGCAGCACGTCGGGATCCACGAGCACGCCCGCCGGCTGGTGGAACGCGCCCGCCAGGTTCTTGCCGGCCGCCAGGTCCACGGCGGTCTTTCCCCCGACGCTGCTGTCCACCTGGGCCAGGAGCGAGGTCGGGACGCCGACCCAGGCCACGCCCCGCAGATACGTGGCGGCGACGAAGCCGGCGAGGTCGCCCACGACGCCACCGCCCAGGGCGACGACGGCATCCCGGCGGCCGAGGCCCGCGGCGGCGCACCTCTCCCAGAGGGCGGCGAGGCGCGCCGGACTCTTGCTCCGCTCGCCCGCAGGAACCTGCGCCAGCCGCGCCGCGAGCCCCGCTCGCGCGAGGGACCGCAGCGCGACCCTGCCATAGAGCGGCGCCACGTGAGAGTCCGTCACGAGGACCACGCGACGCGCGCCGGTGACGTCCCGCGTGAACCGGCCGAGCTGGGCGAGGCAGCCGCGGGCGATGCGCACGCGCGAGGTCTCGCGCGCCGGCGGGTAGCGGAGGAGGAGGTCGGCCACGGGGGCAGTATAGGGGTGGCGGGGATGGCGGCGAAGGAGCCGCTTCAGCGCGGGCGGACCTTCAAGCGATCCAGCTCGCTGCGCAGGGCCTGGATCTGCCGCTCGAGATCGGAGATGCGCGAGCCATCGCTCTCGCCGGTCGAGCGCGGACCGCTGAGGACCCATTCCGGCAGAGCGCTGGGCGACTCGGCGAGCAGGGCGCGGCCCGTGCGCTCCAGGCCCTCGTGCACCCAGACGAGGCTCACGGCCGTGCCGGGCCGCGTCTCGGCCACCCAGCGGGCGAGCTGCTCGGGGTACTCGACCCGCTCGCGATCGAAGGCCACGATGAGATCCCCGGGCTTGAGCCCCACCCGCGCGGCCGGGCTGCTGGCCTTGACCTCCTCCACCTTCGCGCCGAGCGGCACGGTGGCGTTGTCGGACTCCGCCTGGACCACCTCCGCACGCGTGCTGACGCCCAGGTAGCCGTGGGGAACGCGGCCGGTTCGCCGGAGGCTCTCGTACACGGGCCGCACCTGCTCGATCGGAAGCACGAAGCTGATGCCGCCGGGCCGGCGCTCGGCATCGCCCCCTCCCGAGCCCAGGTCCGGCGAGCCCAGTTCGCCCTGCACGAGCCCCACCAGCTCACCCTGGTCGTTGAGGGCCGCGCCGCCGCTGTTCCCGGGATACACGGTGTTCGTGAGCTGGAGCAGCGAGGTGCGCGGCTCGCGGTACCGGTAGGCGATCGTGCCCACGGACTGGGTGGGCTGCGTCCGGTACGTCGTCCCCAGAGCGATGACCCAGTCGCCCACGCGGGCGGGGCGCGGCGCGAAGGAGAGCACGGGCAGGCGGAGGTCCGGCACGCGCAGCAGCGCCACGTTGAAGATGGGATCCATCCCCGCCAGGACCGCGGGAACCTGGATGCCATTGACCGTGCGCACCACGATCTGCTCGGCACCCAGGATGACGCTCGCGGTCGTGAGGATGGAACTCTCCTCGACCGCCACGCCCGAGCCCACCCGGATGTAGGGGCGACGCACAGGCGGGCCGCCGCCCCGGATGCGGCGCAGGATCGTCCGCCGGGCGAAGACGGTCACCACGCAGGGCCGCGCGCGGTTGACGATCTGGTCGACATCCGTCTGCAGGGCGGCCAGCGTTCCCTGGGCCTCCGCCGCCGAAGCGAGCATGAGCGCGGCCAAGCCGGACAGCCAGGCTGCCCGGCCCGCCGCGCGACGAGCCAGTACCTTCATCGCCCAGGATGCCTTCGTCAGAACGTGATGAGCGCCTGCTGCCCCCGTACGCTCGTGCCCGGAAGGTCGCCGTGCGTCATGGATGCGTGGCCACGGCGAATGGCGACCGGATCGAGAATGAAGTCCACGTCTTCGCTGTGGTCGAACAGGCTGTCGGGGATGACGGCGGCCGCGGCGCTCTGCGGGCTCCGGCGCTCCGGCAACTTGACGGCGACCGCCGGCAGGCCGGGCCGCGCGAGCGACTTCGGGCCTGGCAGAGCCGGCGCCGAGGCCACGGGCCGGGAGGCCATCCTCTCCGGACCTCCCTCGGCGGGACCTCGCCAAGGCGCACGCGGGAGCACGAACAACGCGGCCACGAGCAGGGCGGAGGCCGCCGCCGCCGCGGCGACGGGCAGCCACTGCGTGCGCACCTCGCCGAGGCGATCCGGTGTCGCCGAGGCCCGGTGTGCGCGCGCCAGCACGCGGTCCACGAAATCCGCCCGGGCTTCGACTCGCGGCAGGGAGCCTGCCAGCTCCAGCGCCCGAGAGTAGTCGTCGTATTCCGCGCGGCAGCGGGCGCAGGAGCTGAAGTGAGCTTCGAGCCACTCCTTCTCGGCTTGCGTGAGCTCGTCATCCCAGCAGGCTCCGAAGAGCCCGCGGGCCCGGTCGCAGATCATGATGTCCCTGCTTTCCCCAGTAGCGGTTGGAGCTTGCGCTTGAGCATTCCTCGGGCGCGGTTGATGCGCGAGCGCACCGTCCCGCCCGGGATCCCCAGCACCTGTGCGATCTCCTCGTAGGCCAGACCCTCGATGTCTCGCAGAACGAGGGCCAATCGATACTTCTCGGGAACCGTCGCGATCGCTCGCCCCACGGCGGCCTGCAGCTGCTCGCGCTCGAGCGTCGCCTCCCGATTCTCCGTCGGATCCGCGAGCTGGATCGCGCTGTCCTTCAGCATCTCCTGCAGCGCGTCCAGGCTGAACCAGTTCCTCTTCCGCACCCGTCGCCGGATCTCGTTCTTCGCGAGGTTCGCGGCGATGGTGAAGAGCCACGTCGAGAACTTCGACCCTTGCCGATAGTTCCGCCGGTGCACGAAGACCCGCACGAAGACTTCCTGCGCGAGGTCGTCCGCGCATTCCCGATCGTTCAGGACGCGACTGACGAGATTCGTGACGCGGCCCTGAAAGCGCCGCACCAGCTCCGTGAAGGCCTTCTCGTCGTCGGCCGCCACCCGGGCCATGAGGTCCTCGTCGGAGAGGCTCAGGACGGGAGGCGCCGATGCGTCGCGGTCAATCGGCACGGGGCTCCTCACCCACGCTTCCTACCCCAGGCAGCGCGAGAGGTTCCATGCGGTTAGCGAATCCCCGCCAGCTTGGCCCTGACCCGGACATTTCCCTGATCGCGGCTCAGACTCTCCTTGTACTGCTGCCGGGCCAAATCGAAGAGTTTCATGTCCCTATACACGTCACCCAGGTGCTCCCTTACGACAGGGTCCCCGTGGGTCAACTCGACCGCCCTCTCCAGCTCACGTCGGGCGTCGGTCAAGCGACCCAGGCGGTAGTAGACCCAGCCCATCGAGTCCACGTAGGCGCCATTGTCCGGCTCCTGCTCGAGGGCCCGCCGGATGAGGTCCTGCGCCTCATCCAGGTGCTGCGCGTGGTCGGCGTAGATGTAGCCGAGGAAGTTCAGCGCCGAGGCGTTGTCGGGGTCGCGGCCCAGCACCTCGCGGGCGGCGCCCACTGCGCCCGAGAGGTCACCCTGCTGCTCGCGACAGAAGGCCAGGTTGAGTCGCGCGCTCACCACCGAGGGAACGCGCTGGATGAGATCCACCCAGACCGATTCGGCCTGGGCGTATCGCTTGCGACCCTGGAGGAGCCCACCGAGCATGACCCGCGGCCCCAACGAATCGGGGGCCATCTGGACCGCGCGGCGGGCCGCGGCAAGACCCGAATCGAAATCCCCCGACTGCGCCCGCGCCTCGGCGACCAGCATCTGCCCCTGGTAGTCCTGCGGATGGCTCCCGGCCCAGCTCTCGGCTCGCGCGACCGCCTCCGGGCCGTGGCCCCTGCGGGCCAAGACATCGACGACCCGCCCCACCCTCTCGGCGTCGTCGGGGTCGACCCGCTGCAAGCGGTCGAGCAGCTCCCTGGCGTGCTGCTCATGGCCCAGGCGCAAGGCCAAGTCGGCTTCCATCGTGATGGCGTCGGGGTTGTCGGGCTCCGCCGCCCCCACGACCCGGGCTTCGTCGTACGCCTGGGTGAGCTGCCCCGCGTTGGCCAGCAGGTTCACCAGGCGCCGGCGCGTGACCTGGTCCCCGGAATGAAGCTCGAGGTGGTGGCGGTAGAGCTGGATGGCCCGCTCGGGATGCCCGAGGCTCTCCTGGATCCAGCCCTCCAGGAACAGGGCGCCGGGCCGCACGGGATTGATGGCCACGGCCTCCGCCAGCGTGGAGTCGGCGGTCGTGAAGTGCCCCAGCCTGGCCTCGGCGGCGGCGAGCTGGAACCACGACTCGCCATCGTCGTCATCCAGCTCCACGGCGTGGCGCCAGGAGTCCGCCACCAGCGCGATCTGGTCGAGCTGCTCCGCGACGTGGGCGAGCGTCCGCCAGTACTCCACCTGAGTGGAATCGGCGGCCACGGCGGCTTGCAGCGCGGTGAGCGCGGCGGGCAACTGGCCCAGGTTGAATTGGGCGCCGCCCACCAGCCACAGCGCGCGCGCCTGCCCGGGCTCGCGCTCGAGAACCCTCTGAGCGTACTCCAGGGAGCGCCGAGCCTCGCCGAGCCGCGCCGCGACCTCGCTCATGCGCAGCTCGATCTCAGGCTCCTCGGGCGAGAGATCGAGAGCCTGCCGGTACTGGTCGAGCGCGTCCTCGTCCTGGCCCCGCTCCTCGAGGAGCCTGCCGGCCAGGTAGTGGTCGATCGCCCCTGCGCCGTCGGCCGAACGAGATCCGGGCGCTGAATCTCCGGGGGGAGCGTCGGCCCGCGCTTCCGACGCCGCCGCGCCGCTGCCTCTTCTCGCCCGAACTGGAGACGCGGCCAGCCGGCCGGCGTCCGCGGCCAGCGAGCACGGCATACCGGGCGCGGCCACGATCAGAATGAGGAGGAGGCTGAGCACGCGCACGATGGTACCGGTCACGCGCAGAGCGTAGCATGCGCCCGACGAGAGCGGCCAGCCTGGACGGCGCCCGTTTGCGCCCCGAAAGAGCCTCGCGCATCATGGGTCCGATGAGCGCGAGCGGTGTCATCCCGACGGAGTCCGCGGGCGGAGGCGCCAGCCAGCCGGCGACCCGCATCCTGGTCGTCGACGACGATCTGAGCGTCGCGCAGGTCATCGCTCGCATGGCCGAACAGTTCGGTCACGGCACGGCCGTGGCCGGCAGCGTGGGCGAAGCGCTCGGCCTGCTCGCCCAGACCCCCTTCGATGTGGTCCTCACCGACCTGAAGATGCCCGAGCGCGACGGGCTGGACCTTCTCGAGCGGGTCCACTCGGAGAACCCCGACGTGCCGGTGGTGGTGATCACCGGGCAAGCCACGATCGACACGGCCATGGAGGCCATCAAGCTCGGCGCCTACGACTACCTCACGAAGCCTCCCCAGCTCGACATGCTGGGCGCCCTCCTGCGCCGCGCGATCGAGAAGAAGGCGATGGCCGAGGAGGTGAAGAACCTCCAGCGGGAGATCCGCAAGCACTACCACGTCGAGGACATCGTGGGCAGCGCCCCACAGATGCTGGAGGTGTACAAGACCCTGCAGCGCGTGGCGCCCAGCCGGACCAGCGTCCTGATCCTGGGCGAGAGCGGAACGGGCAAGGAACTCGTGGCGAGGAAGCTCCACGAGAGGAGCCCCCGCCAGGCCGAGCGCTTCGTGGCCGTGAACGTCTCCGCGATCCCCGAGGGGCTGCTCGAGAGCGAACTCTTCGGGCACGTGCGCGGCGCCTTCACGGGGGCTCTGACCGCGCGTCGCGGCCTCTTCGACGAAGCCCACCGCGGCACGCTCTTCCTCGACGAGATCGGCGATCTCTCGTTGCCCTTGCAGGCCAAGCTGCTGCGGGTGATCCAGGAGCATCGCATCAAGCCGGTGGGCGGCAACGAGGAGCACGAGGTGGACGTGCGGCTCGTCGGGGCGACGCACCAGAACCTCGAGGACATGGTGCGTCGCGGCCAGTTCCGCGAGGACCTCTACTATCGGCTGAACGTCGTCTCGATCTCCCTGCCCCCCCTGCGCGAGCGGCCCGAGGACATCCCCCTCCTGGTCGAGCACTTCCTGCGCAAGTACGAGCACGAGACGGGGCAGGCGGCTCCCGCCGTGTCACTCGAGGCAAGCCGGCTGCTGGACGTCTACCCGTGGCCGGGCAACGTGCGGGAGCTGGAGAACGTGGTGGAGCGCGCCGTCCTGCTCTCCACTCAGGGAGTCATCACTCCTGATGCGCTCCCCGCCAGGGTGCGCGGCTCCAGCGAGGGCGAGCCGCGACCCACCGGAGACGCTGCCCTGGCCCCCCTGGATGTGATGGTGGAGCGCTACATCGAGCGAGTGCTCCAGCACACGAAGGGAAACCGGACGCGGGCGGCGCAGATCCTGGGGATCTCGCGCCGGACTCTGCACCGCATGGCGGAGCGGCGCCGACGGTCGAGCGCCCAGGAGCGGGACAGTTAGTCGCAACCCTCTCCAGAGTGACACACCTGCGAGCCCCCATGTGCGGCAATGTCTTCCTCCCATCGGGAAACATGGTGGGGTCAATGTGTCCCGCTGCTAGCCTCGACTCGCGGCGAGAGCGTGCCGGCGACGCCCCTTGCCTCTGACCAGAATTGATTGCAGGAAAGCAGAATGCGAATGCGGGCCAAGCCATGGGTGCGCCATGGCACCCAAGATGCTTAGCTACACCGCCGAGTAGTTACGATTTATCTGTCGTCACCGTAAGAGGGACACGGAAAATCCGAGGGGCCTGTCTTGATTGCGCGTGACGACAGCTTTGAAGCGGGGGGCGAAAGCTCCCCGCTTCCTTTCCTGTAGGCGCTAGGCGCCGGAGCTGATCCGCCCCTACGTCCCCCGGGGCGGACATCCCCCACGGTCAGCCGAGCGGAGGACCGGTCCGGCGCCTATGTCGAGGCGGGCGGCGAGTTGTCTCGCCGCCCGCCTTTCGCGTGGCCTGGAGCCCTCCGGCCCAGCTCGGGCCCATTCCTCCTAGCGGCGCCTTCCCCGGCGGCGCCCATAGCGCGGCTCGCCTGGCGGCCCACTCTCGGCAGGGGTCACGCCGGGCTCGGGGCCTTCTTCCTCCGCTTCCTGGGTCGCCTCGGGCTCCTCACCCGCCTCGGCCGGCCCGGGCTCTGAAGGAGCAGCCTCCGGTTCCCGGCTCGCGGCCTGAGGAGCGGCCTCGACTGCGGGCGGCTCGGCTGCGGGCGGCTCGGCGAGCGCGGGCTCGGGTGCTGGTGCTTCCATCCCGAACAGGTCGATCCGCCGCTCTTCAATGGGGCCCTCGGGCCGTCCCACT
This sequence comes from Candidatus Eiseniibacteriota bacterium, assembly GCA_033853925.1. Taxonomy (GTDB): domain Bacteria; phylum Eisenbacteria; class RBG-16-71-46; order RBG-16-71-46; family RBG-16-71-46; genus JANXPZ01. The sequence goes on along the minus strand of JAWOLC010000024.1, from coordinate 17,989 downwards.
TCCTCGAGATCGTCCTCGTCGTACACGCTCGGGGCGGGTTCCAGCTCGGGCTCAGCCTCCTCCTTCTCCTTCTCGACGCCGGGTCGAGGCGGGACGGGGCCCTCCTGCGCCGGACGACCCTTGGCCGCCTCGATGCCCGCGCGCGGGCGTCCGCCCCGAGGCTCGTGGCGGCGAGTCCTCCTCTCCTCTCTCGGCCCCCTCGGCCCTGCCGCGCGCGGCTCTGGGGCCCCGCCGGTCTCGGGCCGGGGCGCACCCCCGGGCTGCGGCTCGCCCTGCGAGCGCTCCGCCTCGCGGCGGGATCCCGGCTTCTCGACCTTCTCCAGCGCGTCCCGCGCCGCCGCCTGCTCGGCCTCCTTCTTGTTGTGGCCGCGTCCTTCGCCCAGGACCCGCCGCCCCACCATCACCTCCACCAGGAACAGCTTCGAGTGATCGGGCCCCATCTGACTGCGAATGCGGTAGACGGGGTGAGTACGGAAAGTGCTCTGCACGTACTCCTGCAGGTGGCTCTTGTAGTTCCGGTGGCGCTTGTCGGCCACGATCTCCCTCGAGTCCCGCAGCAGCCAGTAGTGGATGAACTCGCGGGCCGCCTCGAAGCCCTGGTCCAGGTAGATCGCGCCGATGACCGACTCGAAGGCGTCCGCCAGGATGGACAGCCGCTGGCGCCCACCGGCCTCGACCTCGGAGTGGCTCATCAGCACGAAGCGCCCGAGGCCCATGGAGAGGGCCCGGCGGGAGAGAATCGCCTTCGAGACCAGCAGGGACTTGGTCTTCGTGAGCTGTCCCTCGTGCTCGTCGGGGTGGGAACGGTACAGGAATTCGCTCGTCACCAGGCCGAGCACCGAGTCGCCCAGGAACTCCAGGCGCTCGTTCGACTCGCGCGGCCCCTTCCCGGTCACGCTCAGATAGGAGCGGTGGGTGAGCGCCAGCCGGAGCAGCTCCGGCTCCCGGAACTCGATCCGGAAGTGCCGCGAGAAGTCCGCCACGGCACGCGCTTCCTGCCGGTCGAAGGACTCGGCCGCCTCCGGCGCGGAGCCGCGGCCGAAGAGAGCCTGCAGCCAGCCCCACCACGAGCGGTGGACGGGGGGTTGGGCCTGCCGCGAGCGGCGGCCCCGCCCGCGGCCGCCACGCCTGCGCGAGCGAGTTCCTACGTTGTTGCCTTCAGGGCCAGGGTCACGTTGTGCCCCCCGAACCCGAACGAGTTCGAGACGGCGGCTCGGAGGCTTTGCTTCCGAGCCCGATGGGGTACGAAATCGAGGTCGCATTGAGTATCCGGATTGTCCAGGTTGATCGTAGGTGGAACGACCCCGCGGGCCACGGCCAGGGCGGTGATCACCGCCTCGAGTCCACCGGCGGCGCCCAGCAGATGGCCGGTCATGGACTTGGTCGAGCTCACGGCCAGGCGGAAGGCGTGCTCGCAGAAGACGGACTTCACCGCCACCACCTCGACCGGGTCGCCCGCGGGCGTCGACGTGCCGTGCGCGTTGATGTAGCCCACCTCCTGGGGAGCGAGGTCGGCATCCTCCAGCGCGCGCCGCATGGCGCGCGCGGCACCGTTCCCATCCTCCGCCGGGGCGGTCAGGTGGTAGGCGTCCGCCGAGGCCCCATAGCCCGCGAGCTCGCACAGGACCGGCGCATCGCGGCGGCGCGCGTGCTCCTCCGTCTCGAGCACCATCATGCCGGCGCCTTCGCCGATCACGAAACCGTCCCGGTCACGATCGAAGGGACGGCTGGCTCGCGGGGGGTCGTCGTTTCTCGTGGAAAGCGCGCGGGCCGCGCCGAAGCCGGCCAGCGCCATGGGCGTGATGGTGGACTCGGAGCCTCCGCAGATGATCACGTCGGCGTCGCCGGCGCGCAGCAGCCGGAGCGCCTCGCCGATCGCGTGAGCCCCCGAGGCGCAGGCCGAGACCGTGCCGAAGTTGGGCCCGCGCAGGCCGAACTGGATCGAGATCTGACCGGCGGCCATGTCCGAGATCATCATGGGAATGAAGTACGGGCTGACGCGCCCCGGCCCCCGCTCCAGCAGGATCCGGTGCTGCGCCTCGAACGTCTCCATCCCGCCGATCCCCGAGCCGATCACGGCGCCGACGCGGTCGCGCCCTTCCGCGTCCAGGTCCAGTCGAGCCCGCTGCATCGCCTCGTGCGCCGCCACGGCCGCGAACTGTACGAAGCGGTCCATCCGCTTGGCATCCTTCCGCTCCAGCACGCCGTCCGTGGTGAAGTCCTTCACCTCGCAGGCGAACGTCGTCTGCTGGTTCGAAGCGTCGAAGCGGGTGATGGGGCCGGCCCCCGACTCCCCGGCCAGGAGCCTCGTCCAGAACGTCTCGGCGTCGTTGCCCAGCGGCGAGACCACGCCGACGCCCGTCACCAACACGCGGCGACCACGCTCTGCCATGGATCGTCCTTCTCCGAGCCCGCGCATGCCGGCCGGCCCCGTGCGTCCGAGGGTGTCCGACCGGAGTCGCGGAGATTGACTACTGCTACTGCTGCTGCGCCGTCGCGTGAGCCTTCAGGTAGCTCATCGCATCCCCGACCGTCTTCAGCTTCTCCGCGTCCTCGTCGGGGATGTCGATGCCGAACTCCTCCTCGAGGGCCATCACCAGCTCCACGATGTCGAGCGAATCGGCTCCCAGGTCCTCGATGAACTTGGCATCGGGAGTGAGCTGCTGCATGCCCACCTCCAGATCCTTGGCGATGATCTCCTTCACGCGGTCTTCCGAGAAAGCTGCCACGGGTTCCTCCTCTCGTCATGAGAACTCGTCACCGACACTCCGCGGCGCGGCACGCCGGAGCGCTACTCCATCACCATGCCGCCATCCACGCACCACGTCTGCCCCGTCACGTAGCCGGCCCGGGGTGAAGCGAGAAAGGCCACCACCTCCGCCACGTCCTCCGGTTGCCCGAGTCGCCCGAGGGGAATGCGAGCCATCAGCTCGGCCCGGGCCGACTCCGGGAGGCTCGCGGTCATCCGCGTCTCGATGAATCCCGGGCACACGGCGTTCACCGTGATCCCGCGCGACGCCAGCTCGCGAGCCAGCGTGCGGGTCAGCCCGAGCAACCCGGCCTTCGAGGCGGCGTAATTGGCCTGACCGCTGTTGCCCATCAGCCCGACGACCGACGAGATGTTGACGATCCGCCCGTAGCGGGCCTTCATCATCGTCCGCGCCACCGCCCGGCAGCAGTTGAAGGCGCCCTTCAGGTTCACGCCCAGGACCTCGTCCCACTGCGGGTCGGTCATGCGCAGCAGCAGGCCGTCCCGGGTGATCCCCGCGTTGTTCACCAGGATGTCCACGCGGCCGGACGCCTCGAGCGCCTCCTGGAAGCCCTTCTCCACCGAGGCGGCGTCGGCCACGTCCACCGCCTGGGCGCGGGCGTCGCCGCCCGCCGCCCGCAGCTCCTCCGCCGACGCCGTCAGCCGCTCGGCATCGCGGTCGAACAGGACCAGCCGCGCTCCCCGGGCACCGAGGCGGCCGGCGATCGCCAGGCCGATCCCGGCGGCGCCGCCGGTCACGAAGGCGACCTGACCCGCCAGATCGCGGTCGGCACCCTGCACGCGTTCGTCGAGGCTGCGCTCCATCAGGCGTCCTCCTCCACCAGGGAAGCTCTCAGTTCGCCCACCGTGGCCGCGAGCGTCTCCGCGTCCTCGACGTTCCAGGAGCGGACGCGCTTGTCGATGCTTCGCAGCAAGCTGCGAAGCACCCGCCCCGTGCCGATCTCGACGAAGCCGTCCGCGCCCAGCTCGAGCAGCCGCCGCATGGAATCCTCCCAGCGCACGGCCCCCAACACCTGCCGCTCGAGAGCCCGCCGGATCTCGTCCGCCCCGCGCACCGGCGCCGCCGTCACGTTCGCGATCACCGGGCAGCGGGCGTCGCGGAGGGGGGTGCGGGCCAACTCCTCGGCCAGCCGAGCCGCCGCGCCTTCCATGAGCGGCGAGTGAAAGGCCCCGCTCACCTCCAGCATCACCACCCGCTTCGCCCCGAACTCGGGAGCCCGACGAGCCGCCTCCTCGACGGCCGGCCGCTCGCCCGAGATCACGATCTGCCCCGGGGCGTTGAGGTTCGCGGGCACGACCACGCCCGTCGCGGCGACCGCCGCGCAGAGCCGCTCCGCACCCCGTGGATCGGCGCCCAGCAGGGCCGCCATCGTGCCCGGCCGCTCGCGCCCCGCCTCGAACATGAGGGTGCCGCGCAGGTGGACGAGACGCACGGCGTCGCGAAAGTCGAGGGCTCCCGCCGCGACGCAGGCCGAGTACTCGCCCAGACTGTGTCCGGCCGTCCACTCGGGCCTGAGCCCGGCCCGATCCACCAGCCGCCAGGCGGCCACGCTGTGCGTCAGCAGCGCGGGCTGGGCGTAGCGCGTCTCCTTGAGCCGGTCGGCCGGGCCTTCCCAGCAGATCCGCGACAGGGCGAAGCCCAGGACCTCGTCGGCCTCCGCGAAGACGGCGCGGGCCTCGGGGTGGGCGTCCGCCAAGGCCTTGCCCATGCCGACGGACTGAGCCCCCTGCCCGGGGAAGAGAAACGCCAGCCTCACGTCGTCGCCTCGCGCGCGGAGGCGACCGAAAGCTCGCCGCCCGCGCGGCCGAGCGTGGGCGCGAGCGTCCAGCGCACCACCGAGGCCCCCCAGGTGATGCCGCCGCCGAAGGCCATGAAGCCGATGTTGTCGCCCTTCTTGATCCGGCCGGCGCGGACGACCTCGTCCAGGCTGATGGGGATCGACGCCGAGGACGTGTTCCCGTAGCGGTCGATGTTCAGGATGACCTTCTCGGGGCACAGCTTCAGACGCTCCCGGGTGGCCTCGATGATGCGCTGGTTCGCCTGGTGGGGGATCAGGAGTTCGAGCTCGTCGGCCGTGAGCCCGGCCTCGTCCAGCGCTTCGCCGAGGCTCTCCTCCATGGCCCGCACGGCCAGCTTGAAGAGCTCCCGGCCGCGCATCTTCACGAAGTGGTCCCGCCGCGCCACGGTCTCGGCCGTGGCCGGCTGGCGCGAGCCGCCCGCGGGGACCTCGAGGATGTCGCCCTGGGCGCCGTCGCTGTGGATCGAGACCGAGAGGATGCCCTCGCCGGGCGCGCAGGGTCTGAGCACCGTGGCGCCCGCCCCGTCCCCGAAGAGCACACAGGTGTTGCGATCCTCGTAGTCGGTGATGCGCGAGAGGGTCTCCACCCCGACGAGCAGCACGGTGTCGGCGATGTTCGCCCCGATCAGGCCCCGCGACAGGCCGAGGCCATAGATGAAGCCGCTGCAGGCCGCGAAGACGTCATAGGCCGCCGCGTTCTTCGCTCCCAGCTTGGCCTGCAGGCTGCACGCGCAGGAGGGCAGGAAGCGGTCGGGCGTGGTCGTGGCCACGATGATCTGGTCGACGTCCTCGGGCCCGAGGTCGGCCATCTCCAGGGCGCGCTGCGCGGCGACGAGGCCGAGATCCGAGCTGGCCTGGTCGGGCGCCGCGATCCGGCGCTCCCGGATGCCCGTGCGCTCCACGATCCACTGCTCCGTGGTCTCCACCATGCGCTCGAAGTCGGCATTGGTCAGGCGCCGCTCGGGCAGGTACATCCCGGTACCGACGATGGTTGCTCCTCGCAGCGAATCAGGCCGCAGTGTCATGGTCTGCCTCGATCTCCTCGCGAATGTGCTCGTTCACCCGCTGCTCCACGAAGCGCGTCAGCGTGCGGACGGCGCTGCAGAAGGCCCGGCTCCCACTCGAGCCGTGTCCCACGAAGCATACGCCGTTCACTCCCAGCAGGGGCGCGGCCCCGTACTCCTCCCAATCCACCTCCGCCTTCACGCGCCGCAGGGCGGGCAGGAGGAACAGCGCCCCCACGCGCGCGAGCCAGTCCCGCCGAAGCTCTTCCCTCACCTTGTGTCCCAGGAGCGTGGCGACGCTCTCGGCCGTCTTCAGCACCACGTTGCCGGTGAAGCCGTCCGTCACGATGACGTCGCACGTCCCCTTGAGAATGTCCCGTCCCTCGACGTTGCCGATGAAGTTGAGGTGCCGGGCGCGCCGGAAGAGCGGCAGCGCCTCGAGCACCAGGGCGTTCCCCTTGGTGTCCTCCTCGCCGATGGAGAGGAGCCCCACGCGCGGCTCCTGGCGGCCCAGCAGATAGCGCGCGTAGACCGAGCCCATGTGCGCGAACTGCAGGAGCCACGAGGCGCGGCACTCGGCGTTGGCTCCCACGTCCAGGAGCACGGTGCCGCCGCGCGGGTTCGGCAGGAAGGCCGCCAGGGCCGGCCGCGAGACGGATTCCAGCCGTCCGAGCCCCAGGAGGGCGGTGGCCACGACCGCGCCCGTGTTCCCCGCGCTGAAGAGGGCATCCAGCTTCCCTTCCTTGTGGAGCTGAGTCAACACGCCGAGCGAGGAGCCGCTCTTCCGTCGCGCCGCGGTCGCCGCCTTCTCGGACATCTCGATCCGCTCGGCGGCGTGCACCACCTCGATCGGCAGGCTCTCGTCCGCCCGCGCACGCTTGAGGGCCGTGCGGATCTCGCTCTCGTCTCCCACGAGGGTCGCGCGAAACCGCCCGGGCATCTCGCGGCACGCCCTCACGAGGCCCTCGACCACGACCGCCGGGCCGTGGTCGCCGCCCATGGCGTCGACTCCAATGCGCGGGAGCGAGGCCATCCTCGAGGTCCTGGAGAGCTCTTACTTCTCGCGCGGCGGGACGACCTCTTCCCCGTCGTAGTAGCCGCAGTTGGGACAGACCCGATGCGGCTGCTTGGGAGTGCTGCAATGGCTGCAGGGATGCAGCCCCGGACGACGAAGCTTCCAATTCGTGCGCCGCTTCTTGCCGCGGGTGCTGGAATGCCTGCGCTTGGGTACCGCCATCCTCTCCGTCCTCCTCGCTCACGCGACCGGGGCCACCCCGTAACTCAGGTGCCTGGGCACCCGCAGAGGCCCGCGTTCAAGTCTGCGCCGCACCTGGGGCAGAGCCCCCGGCAATCCTCCCGGCAATGGGGCACCATCGGCACCTCCAGCAACAGCGTCTCGCGCGCTTCGTCGCGGAGGTCGAGCTGACGCCCGTCATGGAACCTCATGTACTCGTCCCGCTCGAGCGCCTGCTCGTCGCGGGGGCGGCCACTGCCTGCGCGCTCGGCGAAGACCTCCAGCGGGCCCTGCACTTGGCGGTCGAAGACCGTCAGGCAACGGACGCACTCGAGCCGTGCCGTCGCCGAGACGGAGCCGCGAACCGAGATGCGCTCGCCCGTCCTCTCGACGTCGAACAGGCCCTGGATCGTCCCGACCCATTCGGCGTCCGGAAGACCCAGGTCCTGGCTGACGGCCTCGCACTCCAGACGGCTGCGCCCTTGGCGCAGCGAGCCGAGGTCTATGGCAAATCCAGACATACAAAATATGCCCGCCATGGCGGGGCGCGCAGCGCGCGGACGTTAGCACAATGCGCGGAGCCCCGTCCACCCGACTCTCGAATCACGCTATCGCCCGCTCTCCGAGGAGCTTGCCCTCGGCGCGGCCCGTCTTGGACCGGGCTCGAGCACCGCTGGGGCTCAACGGCCGGGCGCGGCCGCTCCGAAGAAGAGCGACAGCTCGCGTTCCGCGCTGGCCGGACTGTCCGATGCGTGCACAGAGTTGTGCTGCTTGCTCTCCCCGTACAGGCGGCGAACCGTTCCGGGCGCGGCCTCCGCCGGGTCCGTGGCGCCCACGACCCGGCGCAGCTCGGCCACGGCCGCTTCCCGCTCGAGGCAGGCCAGGAGGACGGGGCCCGAGGTCATGTAGCCGACCAGGTCGTCGAAGAAGGGCTTGCCCTCGTGCTCCGCGTAGAAGGACCGGGTCTCCCCGCGATCCAGGCGGGCCAGTCGAGCCTCGACCACGCGGAAGCCTCGTTCCTCGACGTGCGCCAGCACCCGGCCGATGAGATTCCTCCGCACGGCGTCCGGCTTGATGATGAACAGCGTTCGTTCCACCGCCAATGGTCGCTCCTCTCGCTATCTCGTCCGTTCCGCCCGGGAGGCGCGGACCCCTCCTCAGCGGGAGCGGGGCCGCGCACCTCTGCGGGACGCGCGCGCCCCCGCCTTCACCCGCCCACGCGTGGAGCGCCGCGCGGGCGCCGCGGACCGCGTGCGCCCCCGGGCGGCTCGCCGGCTCTTCACCGCTCCCGCCGCGCTCCGGCCGGCCGGCTTCTTCCCGGTCCCGCGCCGGCCCTGGGTCCTCGGGCCACGGCTCCTCCGCCTCGCGAGCGCCTCGCCGATCAGGCGCGGGATCTCCGACGGGATCCGCGCCACCGGCACCCCCGCCTCCTCGAAGGCCGCCATCTTCTCGGCAGCGGTGCCCGAGCCGCCGGAGATGATGGCGCCGGCATGCCCCATGCGCTTGCCGGGCGGCGCGGTCTGTCCCGCCACGAAGGCCACCACCGGCTTCCTCATCCGCCGGCGGATGAACTGCGCGGCCTCCTCCTCGTCGCTCCCCCCGATCTCGCCGATGAGGACGATCGCCTCGGTCTTGGGATCCGCCTCGAAGAGCGTGAGCGCGTCGATGAAGTTGGTGCCGATGACCGGATCCCCCCCGATGCCGAGGCAGGTGGTCTGACCGAGGCCCGCGTGCGTGAGCTGCTGGACCACCTCGTAGGTGAGCGTCCCGCTGCGGGAGACCACGCCGACCGGCCCGGGCTTGGTGATCCGCCCCGGGAGGATCCCGACCTTGCAGAGCCCCGGGCTGATGAGCCCCGGGCAGTTCGGCCCCACCAGCCGCGGCTTCCCGTTCCCCGTCCGGCCCGCGGCCTGGCCTCGCGCCCGCATCTCCGCCACGTAGTGCCAGGCCGCCAGCGCGTCCCGCACGGGAATGCCCTCGGTGATGCACACGATCAGCCCGACGCCCGCATCCGCGGCCTCGTAGATGGCGTCCGCGGCGAACGCGGCGGGCACGTAGATCACGGAGGCGTTGGCGCGGGTGGCCGCCACCGCCTCGGCCACGCTGTCGAAGACGGGCACGCCGTGGATCGTCGTCCCCGCCTTCCCCGGCGTGACTCCGGCCACGACCTTCGTGCCGTAGTCGATCATCTGGCGCGTGTGGAACGCCCCGTCGCGGCCGGTGATGCCCTGCACGACCAGGCGCGTGCTCTTGTCGATCAGGATGCTCACGCTGTCACCTCCTGTGCCCGGGCGATCACGGTGCGAACCCCCTCGTCCATGCTGGTCGTGGCCGAGAGTCCTTGCTCCGCGAGGATCTTGCGCGCCAGCTCCTCGTTCGTGCCGGTCAGGCGGATCACCAGCGGCACGGCGAGCGGGGACTCGCGCAGCGATTGCACGATACCGTTGGCGACGTCGTCGCAGCGGGTGATCCCGCCGAAGATGTTGAAGAGGATCGCGCGCACGCCCGCGCCCGTCCCCCGGGAGGCCCCAACCTCCCCCGTGATGATCCGCAGGGCCGCGGTCACCTTCTCGGGGCTCGACGAGCCGCCGATGTCGAGGAAGTTGGCGGGCTCCCCGCCGTAGTGCTTGATCAGGTCCATCGTGGCCATGGCCAGGCCGGCGCCGTTCACCACGCAGCCGATGTCGCCCTCCAGCTTCACGTAGGAGAGCCCCTTCTCGCGCGCCAGCCGCTGGCCCGGCGTCTCGTCGGCCGGGTCCCGCCAGGATTCCCACTCGCGGTGGCGCACGTCGGCGTTGTCGTCGAGCGTCACCTTGGCGTCGAGGGCCAGCACCCGCCCCTCGGGGGTGACGACGAGGGGGTTGATCTCCGCGAGCTGGCAGTCGCCGTCCGACCACACCCGCCACAGCTTGAGCAGGACGTCCGCGGCCTGCTGCACCAGCTTCCCGTCCGCGAGCAGCGGCTTGAACAGGGCCCGGGCCTGATAGGGCCGCGGCCCGTCGAGGGGCAGGGGCCACTTCACGATCCTCTCGGGCGTCGTTCGCGCCACCTCCTCGATGTCCACGCCCCCTTCCGCCGAGAGCATCACCAGGGGCAGCTTCCGGCTGCGGTCCAGCAGGATCGACAGGTACAGCTCGCGCGCGATGTCGGCGGCCTGGGTCACCAGCACCTTGCGCACCGGGAGCCCCTTGATGCTCAGGGCCAGGATGCCGCGCGCCTTCTCGTACGCCTCCTCCGGCGAGGCGGCGAGCTGCACCCCGCCCGCCTTGCCGCGCCCGCCGACCAGCACCTGCGCCTTGATGACCACCGTCCCCCCGAGCGCGGCGGCGATGTCGCGGGCCTCTTCGGGGGTGAGCGCCACCTGGCCGGGCAGCACCGGCAGTCCGTAGCGCGCGAACAGTTCCTTGGCCTGGTACTCGTGGAGGTTCATCTGGGCCTCCGTGCGCTAGTTGTTGTCGATCTGGGCCCGCTGCAGGCGGCCGCTGAAGTCCACATAGATGCTCTTCCACTCCGTGAAGGGATCGAGCAGCGTGTGCCCGGCTTCCCGGTGGCCGTTGCCGGTGCCCCGCGTGCCTCCGAAGGGCAGATGGATCTCGGCGCCCGTGGTGCCGTGGTTGACGTAGACGATTCCCGTGTCGAGGTCGCGCATCGCGGCGAAGGCGCGGCTCACGTCGCGGGTGAAGATGGACGACGAGAGCCCGAACTTCGAGGCGTTGTTGATCCGCACCGCCTCGGCGAGGTCCGCGAAGCGGATCATCGCCAGCACCGGGCCGAAGATCTCCTCGACCGCGATGCGGGCGTCGGGCGCCACGGCGGTGAAGACCGTGGGCTCGAAGAAGTGCCCCCGGGCGAGCGCGCCCGCGGTGGCCGGCGCGCCTCCCGTGAGGAGCCGCGCTCCGGCGGCCCGCCCCACCTGCACGTACTCCTGCACGCGCTCCATCTGCCCGCGATTGATGAGCGGGCCCACGTCGGTGGCGGCGTCGAGCCCGTCGCCCAGGCGCAGCCCGCGCGCGCCTTGCGCCACGCGCTGCGCCAGCTCGTCGTGCACCGCGTCCTGGACGAGCACCCGGCTGCAGGCCGTGCACCGCTGCCCGGTCGTCCCGAAGGCGCTCCAGAGGATGGCCTGGGTCGCCAGCTCCAGATCCGCGTCCTCCAGGACGATGATCGCGTTCTTGCCCCCCATCTCCAGCGACACTCGCTTGCCCAGGGGAGCGGCCCGACCCTGGATGTCGAGGCCGACCTCCGTGGAGCCCGTGAAGGAGATGGCCGGGACGCCGGGGTGCTCGACGAGCGGCCGGCCGACACCGCGCCCGTCCCCGAACACGAGATTGAGCACGCCTGCGGGGAGCCCCGACTCCTCGAGGATCCGCGCGAGGTGCCAGGCCGATTCGGGCGTGTCCGTCGCCGGCTTGAAGATCACGGCGTTCCCGGCCACCAGTGCCGGGAGGATCTTCCAGGAGGGGATCGCCAGGGGAAAGTTCCAGGGCGTCACGATCCCCACCACCCCCACCGGGACGCGCACGGACATCGCCCACTTGTCGGGCATCTCGCTCGGCGTGGTGACGCCGAACATGCGCCGGCCTTCGCCGGCGGCGTAGAAGGCCATGTCGATGCCTTCCTGCACGTCGCCGCGCGTCTCGGGCAGCACCTTGCCCATCTCGCGCGTCATCGCGCGCGCCAGCTCCTCCTTGCGCTCGCGCAGCTTCTCGCCGGCGCGGAAGAGGATCTCCGCCCGCTTGGGCGCCGGCACCAGGCGCCAGGAGCGGTACGCGTCCGTCGCCGCCTGCACGGCATCGCTCACGTCGTCGGGGCCCGAGGCGGGGAAGTCGCCGAGGGCCTCCCCGTTGGCGGGGTTCCGGTTCGTGATGGCCCTGCCGGACCGGGCCGGCACCCAGCGGCCACCGATGAGGTTGTGGAACGTCTGTGCCACCGGCTGTTCCCCCTGTCGCGCGGCCAGCCCGCCTCGGCGGCCCGGAAGTGGGGTTCGGGTGATCGGAGTGAAGCGCCCCGAGAAAGGGAGCAGATACGCTAATCGGGTGGCACGCGCAAATCAAGCAGGAAGGGGGCCCGCCTCCCGCAGCCCGGGCCGGGCGGGGGCCCGCGCCCGCCTCAGGGCTCGAGCGCGGATCGCCCCTCGCGGATGCGCCGGACGAGCGCCGAGGTGCTGCACCCCTCGCGGAGCGGCACGGTGAGCACGCGCCCGCCGCGGGCCTCGACGAACTCGCGGCCCACGATCTCGCCGAGCGCCCAGTCGCCACCCTTCACGAGCACGTCGGGGCTCACCTCGCGGATGAGACGCTCGGGCGTGTCCTCGTCGAAGACGAGGACCAGGTCCACGCAGGCGAGCGCCGCGACGACGACCGCCCGGTCCGCCGCCGTGACCAGCGGACGCTCGAGGCCCTTCAGGCGCCGGGTCGAGGCGTCGGAGTTGAGCCCCACGACCAGGCGGTCTCCCAGGGCCCTCGCCTCGGCGAGGTACTCGACGTGGCCGCGGTGGAGGAGGTCGAACACCCCGTTGGTGAAGACGATCTTCTCGCCCGCCGCGCGCCAGGCCGCCAGCGTGCGCCGCACGGCCTGGGGCAGCGCCAGCCCCTCCCCGCCGGCCGCCGTCCCGCTCACGCGTGCTCGTCCGCGAGGGAGGCGAGAAGCTGGGCGCGCGTGCAGGCGGCCGTCCCCACCTCGCGAATGACCAGGCCGGCGGCATGGTTGGCCAGCAGGCAAGCCGCGGGCAGCGACGCGCCGGCCGCCACCGCCAGGGCCACGACGCCCACCACCGTGTCGCCCGCCCCCGTCACGTCGTAGACCTCGCGGGCCACGGTGGGCAGGTGCGTGTACCGCCCGCCGCGCTCGAACAGGCTCATGCCCCCGGCTCCGCGAGTGATCAGGACGGCGCCCGCGTCCAGCCGCTTCTGCAGCCCCCAGCCCACGTCCATCAGGCTCGCCTCGTCCGTGATGCGCCGGCCCTGCGCCCAGCCCGCCTCGTGCTGGTTGGGCGTCAGGACGGCCACCCCGCGGTACTCGTCGATGTGGCTCTCCTTGGGGTCCACGCTCACGGCGAGCCCCGAGCGGCGCGCCGCGGCCAGGGCGGGCGCCAGCGTGCCCGGGTGGACGACCCCCTTGCCGTAGTCGCTCACGATCAGGCCCAGGCAGCCGGGCAGCTCGCGCTCGGCCACGGCGAGCAGGCTCTCGAGCGGCTCGCCCCGCAACTCCGCCCGTGACTCGCGATCCGCCCGCACGACCTGCTGGGCGTGGGCGACGATGCGCGTCTTGAGCGTGGTCGGCCGCCCGGGGTCGGTCACGATGCCCCGCGGGTCCAGCCCGCGCGCGACCAGGGCCTCGCGCAGGCGCCGCCCCTCGTCGTCGTCTCCCACCACGGTGAGAAGGAGGGGCTCGGCGTCGAGCGCTCGCAGGTTGGCCGCCACGTTGCCCGCGCCCCCCAGCGCGCTCGTCTCGCGCTCCACTTCCACGACGGGCACGGGGGCCTCGGGCGAGATGCGCTCCACGCGGCCCCAGAGGTAGCGGTCCACCATGCAATCGCCGAGCACCGCGAGCCGGCACCCGGCGAAGCGGGCCACGAGGCCCTCGAGGGCGGGCAGGTCGACGGACGGACGGGACATTCGCCGCGGCACGCTACACTGCCCCGGAGGGAGGGTCAACGACGCGCAGCGGCTGGGCGCGATCGTTCCTGCGACCTGCGGCCCGCGTCCGGCGCGGAGCCGCGAGGCGCGGCGCCCCTCGGGGCGAGGGGCTCGGTCGAGGTCGAGTCGGGCCGGATCCTTCCCCAGGCGATCGTGGCCGGAGGCCGTCCGCGCGAATGACTCAGCACGGCCACGAGGAGGCTGTCCAGCCCGTAGACGTCGCGGCGGAACTGGGCCCGGCCCCGGTCGTCCACCCAGGCGGTCCAGTAGAGGAGGTGGACGGACACGGGGTGGGGCAGGATCACGGCCTGGTTCCGCAGGGTATCGAAGGCCATGGCGACCCGAAGGCTGTCCCACCCCTTCTTGCCCGCGAGCAGGTACTCCGCCAGCTCCAGGGGCTTCTCCACGCGCACGCAGCCGTGGCTCAGATCGCGCTCCGGCGTCCCGAACAGCTGGCCGGCCGGCGTGTCGTGCAGGTACACCGCGTACTGGTTCGGGCACATGAACTTCACGTGCCCGACGGCGTTCTGCGGCCCGGGATCCTGCTTGATCGAGAAGTGGAAGCTCTCGGGCGTGACCGTTCGCCAGTCCACGCTCGCCGGGTCCACCTCGCGCGCCTGCGGCCCGCGTCCGCTGAAGACGCGCAGGTGGTTCTTGACCAGGTACTCGGGATCCTTCTGCACGGCGGGAAGCACCTCGCTCGCGGCGATGTCGGGCGGCACCTCCCAGACCGGGTTGAACACCAGGTAGGTGATCGAGTCGCTGAACAGCGGCGTGCGGGAGAGTTCGCGGCCGACGACCACGCGCATGGCCAGCACGGGTCGGCCCCGCTCGCGGACCTCGAGCGTGAAGGCGGGGATGTTCACGAGGAGGTAGCGCGTCCCGAGCGTGTCGGGGAGCCAGCGCCAGCGCTCCAGATTGACCTCGATCTGCCGGATGCGCGCCCGCGCGGAGACCGCCAGCTCGGCGAGATCGCGGGGGCCGACCACCCCGGTGGTGTCAAGCCCGTGCCGGGCCTGGAAGCGCTTCACCGCGCGGAACAGGCCCGCGTCGAAGCTCTCTCCCGCGGACGGCCCGGCCTCCAGGTCTCCCGCCGCCGCGAGGCGCTCGCGCAGACGGCGCACGCGCGCCCCCCGCGCCCCGAGTCGGAGAGGCGGCCCGGGGGGGACCGCCGCCCACCCGCCGGCGGCGGCGATCGCGCGGTAGCGGCGCAGGAGGCCCAGGAGCCGCACGTAGCCCTCCTGGGAGGGCGCGATCGCGGCGCACGCGCCCGCCACGTCGTGGGCGGCGAGCGCGCCCTCCAGGACGCGGACCAGATCGAGGCGGCGCGGGCGCACGTGCCAGTCGGCGGGGAGTCGCGCCGGATCCAGGAGCCCGGTCGAGAGGTGCGCCGCGTGCGTGAAGAAGCTGCGCGTGAGCAGCAGGTCCAGATCGGCGAGGGCGCGCGGATCGGGATGGGGACCGAGCGGCCCGCTCTCCAGGGACGGGAGGCGCGCGCGCAGCGAGTCGGCGTGCCCGTCCTCGAGCGCCAGGCCCTCAGCGGGGGCGCGTCCCAGCTCCGCGGCCAACTGGAAGGCCACGTCGCGCGGACCGCGCCCGGTGCACCAGGCCGGGCGAAAGCCGCGGCGCTCGTAGAAGCGCACGACGAGCGGGGCCACGTCGTAGTTCCCCACCAGCGAGCGCTCGCGCGACCGCTTGAACCAGTGCCGCTGCGAAGTCGTGCCCGTGAGCTGCGAGTGGATCCGCGCGCGCAGGCGGCCGCGGGCAGGATCGAGGAGATCGCAGCCACCCGCCAGGAGGACGAGGGTGAGGACGATGGCTGCCAGGGCCGCCGCCACGGTGAGGGCGCGGCTCGCGGCGCCGTCGCGGCGCGAGGAGCGGCGCGGGCGTCGGCTCATCGCTCGGCTCCCCCGAGATCGAACCGCTGCCGGCACCAGACCGCCACCGGACGCCCGGCGCGCAGGGCCGGGTAGAACGTCATGCCGAGGGCGCAGCGCCGGGCGGCGGCCACGAGCGCCGTGTCTCCGATCCCTCCGGTCCAGACCACGTCGCTGACGCGACCCGACTCGTCCACCCGGACGTCCAGATCCACGCTGCCGCGCGCGCCCCGCCAAGCGGGCGGCAGCGCCAGGACCCCCGGCCGCCGCAGCACCGGCGGCTTGAGCCCCGGATCCACCTCGAGCGTGGGGGGAGACTCCTCGAGGGGCGGCAGGCTCTCGGGCAGGGCCCGGGGCAGGGGCGGCGAGGGGGGAGGCAACCGCGTCGGCGACACGCGGGCCAGCCAGACCTGCGCCTCCCGGTGAAGCGGCACCTCGAGCCGCGTGCCGCGCCCCGTGTCGGCGTACACGTGCACCGGCAGCCGGACCGCGTGGGCCCCGGCAGGCAGCGGGACGCGCTCGGCGGCCGGGGGCTCCGAGCGGCGCGCGCAGCCGACGGCAAGGAACAGCACGACCAGCAGCCGCGCCGCCCTCGCGTGGGGGCCGCAACCCCGCCTTTCGCCACGGAACATGCGCCAACGCTAGAAGGAGGAGCGGGCGAAAGCAACGCGCGCCGGGCCGCGGGCCCGGCCGGCCAGGCGACGCCCCTCCGCGTACCGCCGCTCTCGGCCACGACTTCGCGGCCGCGCTGGCCGGAGGCCAGCCGAGGTTCCCGGCTCGCGGCGGGCCGGCCGAGGGCCGCCGGCAGCCGAGGGGACGCGCAGCGGGAGCGCCGCCACGCGGGGCCGAGTCCCGCGCCGAAGGTTCGCGCGCCTCTTGCCCGCTCCCCGGGCCGGGCCTAGAGTGTGGGTGAAGCGCCGCCCCGGGCGCGGCGCTTCGTGGCCGTTCGCCTCTGCCTTCGCCACCGGCCAGGGTTGGGAGGCAACATGACCTCGCGTGAGCGCGTGTGGGCCACCCTGGAGGGCCGCCTCGCCGATCGGCCCCCGGTTTCGTTCTGGGGCCACGTCTACCACCGCGAGAGCAGCGCGGCCGACCTGGTCGCCGCCACCCTGGACTTCTGGCGCGAGTTCCGCTGGGACTGGGTGAAGCTGAACCCGCGGAGGCACTATCACGTCGAGCCCTGGGGCGTTCGCTATCGCTACTCCGGCGTGCCCGACGAGAAGCCGCGTCTCGAAGCGTGGCCCATTCACGAGCCCGCGGACTGGGCCCGCGTGACCCCGCGCCCACCCACGGGCGGGGCGCTGGGCGAGCAGATCGAGGCGGTTCGCCTCCTGCGCCACGCCCTGCCACCCGAGGTTCCGCTGATCGAGACCGTCTTCAGCCCGCTGGCGATCCTGGCCGAGATGATCGAGACCCCGCAGGAGCTGCGAGCCCACCTGGACTCGCACCCGGCGGCCGTTCGGGCCGCGCTCGAAGCCGTCTCGGTCACCTTCGAGCCCTTCGTGCACGAGGTGCTGCGCGCGGGAGCGGACGGGATCTACCTCGCGACCGTGGACTGGGCCTCGACCGACCTGCTCTCGCCCGCCGAGTACCGCTCCTGGGCGCGACCGGGAGACCTGCGCCTCCTGGCCGCGGCCGCGGGTGCGCGCTTCAACGTGCTGCACGTCTGCAAGAGCCGGAACCTGCTCCTCGAGCTGAGCGACTACCCCGTGGCCGCGTTCTCCTGGGCCACGACCGATCCGACCAATCCGCCGCTCTCTCGGGCTCTCGGGCGCTTCCGCGCCGCGGCGATGGGCGGCATCTCGCAGGAGGTGGCCCTGCAGGCGGCGAGCACCGAGGCCGCGCTCGCCGAGTATCGAGCGGCGCTGCAAGAGACCCGGGGGGAACGGTGGCTCGTCGCCCCGGGTTGCTCCATACCGCCGGGCACGCCGGCGGATCATCTGCGTGCCGTGCGGGAGGCGGTGGAAACCACCCGCTTGCCCCTCGCCTGAGCGAAGCACTCGTGCGTTGAGTCTGGTGTCCCACCGGGAGGTACGCCATGAAACGTGCGACCTGCGTGCTGATCGTTCTGCTGGCGCTGGGAGGCGTGGCGGCGGCCCAGGACGAGGAGAAGCCGCCCAAGCCGCTGAGGCCCCCTCGGGTCCGCGAGGCGCCCCTGAATCCCGCGCCCGCGCCGCTGCACATCCTGAGCCAGATCTACATCGGGGAGGCCGCGCCCGACTTCGAGCTGGACGGCTCCGAGGGGCGGCCCGTGCGCCTGGCGCACCTGAAGGGCTATCGCGTCCTCCTCGTGTTCGCCGACGGCCGCACGGCCCTGGCGCCGCTCAAGGACATCGACGCCGAGCTGCGCAAGCTGGGGGTGCGGACCTATGGCGTCTGCCGGGAGAAGGCGTACGTGCTCAAGTCCTATGCGGACCGCGAGCACGTGCCCTTCGTGCTCCTCTCCGACATGACGGGGGAGATCTCGCAGCTCTACGGCCTGTACGACGCCGGCGCCTCGCTGATCCGGCCCGGCTACGTGCTGATGGATCGCCAGGGGCTGGTCCGGCTCGCGCTTCTCGGACAGAGCCTGTCGGTGGACCAGGTGCTGGACATCGTCAAGGGGGCGGTCGGCGGCACCTGAGGCAGCGGCCAGCGACCGCGAGACTCCGGGGCGGGGGGGGGGGG
>JAWOLC010000023.1:0-17331 GCA_033853925.1 Candidatus Eiseniibacteriota bacterium | reverse complement strand
CCGGGTCAGGTAGGGCGCCAGGAGGACGACCGCGCTCAGGTGCAGCCGGCCATCCGCCACCATCGGGAAGATGGCAGGGAAGTCGCGGGCGGCCCGCGCGGCGCGGATGCGCCTGCAGGCCATGTCTTCCGAGAAGCGTAGCTCGTGGACGCAGTAGGAGAACAGGGAGGGATGGGCGGCCGGCAGGTAGAGCTGGCGCGCGTCGAACTCGGCGAGGTGGGCGAGCAGGGCGGCGGTGGTGGCGCGGTCCTTGATGACCAGTGCGGCGAGATCGTGCTGGAGAGCGGGATCGCTTTCGGCCAGTGTCGAGGATCCGAGGGCGCGCGCTGCCTTGCGCCGGGGCCGATCGTATCGCCCGCCCAACGCGCCCCCGGCGAGCGTCGCTCCGCGGCTCGCCGGCCTGCCATGGATCCGGCGGGGCGCTCGCGCGCCCCGCCGTCCGATGAATCGTGTCCCCCGTCAGCGACTGCGCGCCAGCACGTCCAGGTAGCCGCGGATCGCGGCGTACTGCGCCTCGGCGTCGAGGCCCGCCTCGTGCAGTACCGCGGGTCCTTGCCCGCTTCCCGGATAGTGCCCCCTGAGGTAGGGGTGGAGCGTGGCCTTGCGGCCCCGGTCGGAGCGCACCCAGCGGAACATCGTGGGCAGCGTGAAGCCGGTGATGCCCATGGCCTCGAGCGCGCGCGTCTCGGGCAGGATGCGCTCGCGCTCGACCTCGGGGAGCGCGTCGAACAGCTCGGCGCTCGCCACGTAGTACACGTCCAGGTCCACGCCCTCGCGCAGCAGGCGCGGCAGCACGTCGGCGACGAAGGCCAGCGTCACGGCGCTCTCCTGCAGGACGAGCACGCCGTCGCCCGAGCCGCCGCTCGGGGCGCGCAGGCGGTACACGCCGGTGCGCGCGGCCGCGGCCGGCGCGAGCCCCACGGCCCCGCGATCGGGCACGGTCTCGTTCGGCCGGGTGACGAAGGGCACGATCAGCGCGGGACGCCGCGCCAGCGCCGCCGTGACCAGCGTCCACATCTCCGCCGGATCCCACGGGGTCAGCGTGATCGACGTCCCGGGCGGGAAGTTCTCCTGCACGAGCTGCAGGGCCTGGGGGTCGGCATGGGTCGGGCCGTCCTCGCCGGTCTTGAGCCCGGCGTGGGCGCCCACCAGGATCATCGTGCGATACGGGCCGCCGTCGCGCGCGTGCCGCGCCTGGTTGCCGATGGCGTGCAGGCGCGCGGCGATGTGGCCGAGGGGCGCGATGAAGGCCGCGTACGAGGAGGAGACGCCGATGTGCCGGCCGAAGCCCGCGAGCCCCGAGCCGATACCGGCGGCGGCATCCTCGCAGATCCCGCCGATCGAGAGGGTGCGGGCGCCGGGATTCCCGGCGGCGTTCCAGTAGCCGGCGGGGAAGCCGTCCGTGATCTTGTTCACACTCGTCGAGCCGAGCAGGTCGGCGGCGCTCACGAAGAGCGCGCCGCCGCTGGCCTGGTTGTAGTGGTTCAGCACGCGACCCAGCTCGTTGCGGAGCGTGGTCACGGCGCCGGGAGCGAGCTTGAGCGCGTCGGGCATGGTCGCGCCGGCCTTCGCGGCCAGCTCGTACACCGCCTCGACGCGGGGTGCCCCGGCGCGAGGCTTGCGACCGCGGGCCTCGAGGCGCGTCCGCGCGGCGCGCAGCCGGCCGGCCAGGTGCTCGACCATGGGCCCGCGCTTCTCGACCTCCCTGCGGATCACCTGCAGCGCGTCCCAGAAGCAGGCCTCCATGACCGCGGCCCCGTCGGGGCCGGCGCAGCGCGGCTTGTCGAGGCCGAGGCAGCAGGGCAGCGCCTGCTTCGGCTCCGGGGCGAGCGGCTTCAGCGCCTCGTAGAACGCCTCCGAGCAGAGCGGGTGGCCGGCCCCGTGCGAGGCGCGGCCCTCGATGCCGTACTGCCAGCCCTTCACCGTGCGGTAGACGATCGCCGTGGGCTGCCCGTTGCCGAGCTTCGCGGCCAGGCGCTGCGCCGCGATCACCTGCTGGAAGTCCTTCCCGTCGGGAACGTAGATCACGTTCCAGTCGTGCAGGTACGCCAGCTCGGCCGGCGTCCACTGCACGTAGTCGCCCGGCGTCTCGCCGTCGCGGCAGACGCGGTTCGAGTCGATCGAGGCCTGGTTCCAGTCCACGTGCAGCACCGCGTTGTCGAGCGAGGCGGTGCCGGCCGCGGCCAGGGCCTCGGCCACGCGCCCCGGAGTCATGCCGCCCTCGCCCTCGATGACGTGCACGCGCGGCGCGCCGGGGCCGTAGTAGTCACGCGCCCCGTAGGCCAGGCCGAGCGACGAGGCGACGCCCACGCCCGAGGCGCCGGTGGAGAGGCGGATGAAGGGCGTGCCCGGCGTGGGATGGCCGTCGAGGGCCTTCGCCTGGAACTCGACGAAGAGCGGCGTGCGGCTCGCCGGATTGCGGCGAAAGCCCAGCAGGTCCTCGAGGCGGAGTTGCTGCTGCGGGGTCCGGGGCAGCAGCTCGGGCGCCCCGACGCGCAGCACCTCGTTGCGCAGCGCCCACATGCCGTACAGGCCGAGCGCCTTGTGACCGGCCGCGTACGAGATCAGGTCGGCGTCGTCGCGGTCCGGCTGGCTCACGTCGTAGTCCAGCGCGTCGAAGAGCACGCCCGCCACGAAGCGGCCCGACGAGATGGAGCCGCCGGGATGGCCCGAGGTCGGCACGTAGTTGTAGAGCACCGCGCACAGCGTGCGGTAGACGAGATCGAAGGCCTCGAAGTGCGCCAGCTCCTGCGGCGAGAGAGCCGGCGCCTGGCCGCGCACGGCTTCGCCGACCTCGACGTAACGACCCCGCCGGGGCCCGAAAGCGAGTGACATGATGTCCCCCTGATGAGTGCCGCCGCCTCGCGGGCGGCTTCGTGGATTTGGCCACAGTATCCGCACGCCCGCACGGAGGCGTCAACGTATGCGGGAGGCTACCTGCGCTCGCGCCCGACACGAAGGCCCGTGCGCACGACGTGCTGGACTGTCACTCCTGTCAGGGGCGTCAGGCCCGCGAGCCCCTCGCGCCCCGGGACCCACCCCGCCGGCCCAGCGACCGGCTCGCCCGCGCTGCGATCGCGCGGAGCGATGGCGAGCCGGTCCGGCGCCGGCGCCGGTCCGGCTCGCCGGATGGGGAGCGCTCCCAGGGACAGCGGCTTAGGTGAATCCGCGCCCGCCAAGCGCGGCCGTGAGGCCCGGCTCTCCGCCCCGGGGGCGGCTCGTCGCCCCGCGGGCAGGCATGGTCGAGGCCGCCTCGACGCCTCGCCGCGGGGCTTCGGCCCGGCCCTCCGGATGCTCGGGATCGGGGAGCGGAGAGCGGCCGCCCTCCGCCCGTGTCTTGGCACCGTCCATGCGTTTAGCTTGGCCGGGCGGGTCCCATTGCCGCGGGTGGCAGGCTCCTCGGAGCACCGAGCGCCAGGTCCGCGTCGGCCCCGGCCCGTCGGGTCGTCGCGCAGGCGAACCGGTGGCCGCGGAGGAGTCCGGCCCTTCCCGGAGAAGTCGGAGAGCGAGACAGGGCGGCCGCGGATGCAGCCGGCCCGGCGAGCGGTGTCCACGTAGCACCGAGCGAGGTAACGGCCCATGAACCTGTTCGTTCTGTTGAAGACGGTGCCCGACACGGTCGAAGAGCTGACGGTCGCCGCGGACAACAAGTCACTCGACGCCGAGTGGCTGCGCTTCAAGCTGAGCGACGCCGACGAGCACGCGGTCGAGCAGGCCCTGCTGCTGAAGGAGAGGGCCGGCGGCAAGCTCACGGTGGTGGCGCTCGACGCGCCGGAGCTGGACGACTCCCTGTTCACGGTCCTCGCCAAGGGCGCCGACCGGGTCGTGAAGCTCGCGGGCGACCTCGGCAACCTGCAGAGCTTCTCGGCCGCGGCCCTGTTCGCCGCCTTCCTCAAGGGCGAGGCCGATCCGCCGCCCGCCGACACGCTGATCCTGCTCCGCAGCCAGGCGATGGACGACCTGGAGGGCGAGATCGGTCCGGTGCTGGCCGACTGCCTCGGTCTGCCGTACGTGGGGGTGGTGACGGGCGTGCAGCCGGACGGCGGCACCGTCACCGTGACCAAGGAATTCGCGGGCGGCCTGCGCGGCGAGTTCGCGCTGCCGACGCCCGCCGTGCTCGGCATCCAGTCGGCGGAGAAGCCCCCGCGCTACGTGCCCATCGCCAAGGTTCGCGCGGCCATGAAGTCGGCGGCGCTCGAGACCGTGGACGTGACGCCGCCCGAGGCGGGAGCCCGCTTCCCCATCGAGAAGATGTACAAGCCCGAGGCCGCGGGCCGGGCCGAGATGCTGGAAGGATCACCCGAAGAGGTGGCGGACCGCCTCGTCGAGCTGCTCGCTCAACAGAGTCTGATCTAGGGAGGAGCCGATCATGTCCAAGGGAATCCTCATCCTGGCGGAGCACCTGAAGGGCGAGCTGTCGGACATCACCTTCGAGATGCTGGGCGCGGGCCGCACCCTCGCGGACGCGCTGGGGGCGCCGCTGCACGTGGCGCTGGTGGGACGCGGGTCGGCGGGCCTGGCCTCGCGGCTGGGCGCGGCCGACAAGGTGTTCGTGGTGGACAAGCCCGAGCTGGAGCTGCCGCCCGCGGCGACCATGGCGGCCGTGCTCGGGAGCCTGATCGAGAAGCAGCAGGAGTCGCTCGTGCTCGTGGGCTGGACGAACCTGGCCATGGGCGTGGGCTCGGTCCTCTCGGCCCGCTCGGGGCTGCCGCTCGTGAACTTCGCCCGGGCCCTGCGGGTGGAGGACGGCGCGGTGGTCGTCACCAGCCAGCTCTTCGGCGGCAAGATCTTCTCGGACGTCCGGCTCGCCGACGGGCGCGGCATCGTCAGCGTCTCGTCGGGCGCCTTCCCCGCCGACGCGGGGCGGAGCGAGAAGGCTCCCGCCGTCGAGGCCGTGGACGTCGCCGTCGAGGCGCCCAAGATCACGTTCAAGAAGTACGTCGAGCCGGCGGCCGGGGACGTGGACATCACCAAGCAGACGACGCTGGTCGCCGTGGGGCGCGGCATCCAGACACAGGACAACATCTCCATGGCCGAGGAGCTGGCCGAGGCCCTGGGCGGCGCGGTGTGCGGCTCGCGGCCGGTGATCGACCAGGGCTGGCTGCCCCTCACCCGGCAGGTGGGCAAGTCGGGCATGAGCGTGAAGCCGCGGCTCTACCTGGCGCTGGGGATCAGCGGGGCACCCGAGCACGTCGAGGGCATGCAGGGCTCGCAGATGATCGTCGCGGTCAACACCGACGCGAAGGCTCCCATCTTCGACGTGGCCCAGTACGGGGTCTGCGCCGACGCGCTCGAGATCCTCCCGGTGCTGACCGAGAAGATCAAGGCGCGCCACGGGTGAGCGCCATGAGCAACGATCCGGTAGCGATCCGCCTGCTGGGAGTGCCGGGGGTCGCCGTGCTCTGGATCCTGACGCTGCTGGCGTTCGGCGTGTTCGGCCGGCGCGCCTGGCAGCTCGTGAGCCTGCTGCGGCGCGCCCGCCCCGAGAACCGCTTCGATCACCTGGGTCAGCGGCTGGGGCGCGTGCTCCGGCACGTTCTGCTCCAGCCCCGGCTCTTCAACGAGCGCAGCATCGGACTGCCGCACCTGCTGATCTTCTGGGGCTTCCTGGTCTACGTGGGCTCCTTCCTCTGGGCTCTCGGGCGCGGGCTCTTCCCCTTCGTGCCCGTGCCCTATCCGGACGAAGTCGGGCTCGTGGGCTTCCTGCTCGAGATCTTCGGAGTCGTGGTGCTGGCCGCGCTGGCCGTGGCCGTGGTGCGCCGGGCGTTCTTCCCGCCGCGCTACCTCCACCTGAGCTGGGACGCGAACCTGATCATCTCCCTGATCGGGCTCCTGATGCTCAGCTCCCTCTTCGGCTCGGCCTTCCGCGCCGCCGCCGCGGGCGTCGGCCCGAGCCTCGCGAGCCCGATCGGTGGGGCGCTGGCCGGGCTCTTCCGCGGCCTGCCCCAGGCGCGGGCCCTGGACGGCGCGCGGGCGCTGTGGTGGCTCCACGTCGTCATCGTGCTGGGCTTCATGGTCTACCTGCCGTACTCGAAGCACCTGCACCTGCTGGCCTCGCCCTTCAACGTGTTCTTCGGCAACCTGCGCCCCGCGGGCGACCTGACCCTGGCGGGCGCCGCCGAGGAATCCGCCGCCGGGGCCGCGGCCTGGAACGAGTTCACCTGGAAGCAGCTCCTGAGCGGCTTCTCCTGCGCCGAGTGCGGGCGCTGCGACCGCGCCTGCCCGGCGGCGAACTCGGGCTTCCCGCTCGAGCCGCAGCAGATCGTCCAGAAGCTGAAGAAGCACGCCATCGCCACGGGCCTGAAGCCGCCGAAGAAGGGGGAGGAGGCCGTCGCCCTGATCGGCGGGGTGATCAGCGAGGCCGAGCTGTGGGCCTGCACGTCCTGCATGTCCTGCATGGAGCGCTGCGCCGTGCTGAACGAGCAGCTCCCCATCGTGGTGCAGCTCCGCCGGCACCAGGTGGCGGAGGGCGCGGTCGAGAAGAACCTCCAGGACATGCTCGCGAACCTGACCCGCTACGGGAACTCGTTCGGCAAGTCGGATCGCATGCGCGCCAAGTGGACGCAGGCGCTGGGCTCGAAGATCAAGGACGCGCGCAAGGAGCCGGTCGAGGTGCTCTGGTACGTGGGCGACTACGCCTCGTACGATCCGCGCCTCGAGGAGATCACCCGCAAGACCGCCCAGCTGTTCCAGCTCGCCGGGCTCGACTTCGGCATCCTCTACGAGGGCGAGCGCAACGCCGGCAACGACGTGCGGCGCGTGGGCGAGGAAGGCCTGTTCGAGATGCTGCGGGAGAAGAACCAGCAGGTGCTCGGCAAGGCGCAGTTCAAGACCATCGTCAGCACCGACCCGCACACCTACAACACGCTCAAGAACGAATACGGCTTCGGCGGCAACGGCGTGGCCGTGCTCCACTCCTCCGAGCTGCTGGACCGGCTCGTGCAGGAGGGCAAGCTGCCGCTCAAGAGGAAGCTCGGCGGCCGCGTCACCTATCACGACCCCTGCTACCTCGGACGCTACAACGAGGTCTACGAGCCCGCGCGGCGCCTGCTGCGTGGCCTGGGCGTGGACCTGGTGGAGATGCCCCGCAACCGCAACCGCAGCTACTGCTGCGGGGCCGGCGGCGGGCGGATCTGGATGGAGGATGTCCCGGGCATCAAGGAGCGGCCGTCGGAGAGCCGCGTGCGCGAGGCGGCGGCCCTGCCGGACGTCTCCACGCTGGTCGTCGGCTGCCCCAAGGACATCGCCATGTTCCGCGACGCGGTCAAGACCACGGGCACGGAGAGCACGCTCGCCGTCCGCGACCTGGCCGAGCTGGTCTGGGACGCGGTGCAAGGATAGGAAGGGGAATCCATGGCCATCGTCGAACGAAACGTCACCTGTCCGGTCGACACGACGCTGGAGACGCTGCTGGCCACGCCGGAGGGCCAGCAGATCATGAGCTGTCTCCAGTGCGGCACGTGCGCCGGCCCCTGCCCGTACGGGGAGCACATGGACTATCCGCCGCGGCAGGTCATCAACATGCTGCGGCGCGGGCTGCTCGACGAGGTCATCGCCTCGGGGAGCCTGCTGCGCTGCGTGGCCTGCTACGCCTGCATGGCGAAGTGCCCGCGCGGCATCCGGCTCACCGACGTGCTGCTGCCCCTGGTCAAGGAGCAGACGCTGGCCAACCTGCCGGAGATGCCGGGCGAGCTGCAGAAGTCCCTGGAGAACATGCTGCGCTACGGCAACCCGATGGGCGAGTCGGGGCGCAAGCGGGCGGCGTGGACGGCCACGGCCGGCGTGCCCGTGCCGCTGATCGCCCAGGCCGGCCGGCCCGTGGACGTGCTCTGGTTCGTCGAGTGCTACGCCTCCTTCTACCCGCGGGGACAGGCGGTGAGCCGGGCCGCGGCCAAGCTGTTCCACGCCCTGGGCGTGGACTTCGCGATCCTCGGCAACGACGAGAAGTGCGCGGGCGAGTGCGGGCGGCTCACCTGGGAGTCGGGCCTCTTCGAGTCGCTGGCCGAGTACAACGTGAAGGTCCTCGCGAAGTACCGCTTCCACCGCATCGTGACCGGCGACTCGCACGCCCTGAACGCCTTCCACCGGCGCTACCCGCTGGCGGAGCACGGCTGGCAGGCGGAGCACACCGTGCAGCTCCTGGCGCGGCGGCTGGACGAGCTGAAGCCGCGGCTCACCAAGAGGCTGGAGGCCGTGGTCGCCTACCACGACAACTGCTGCCTGGGCCGAGGCCTGGACTGCTACGACGAGCCGCGCGCCCTGCTCACCGCGATCCCCGGGGTGAAGCTCGTGGAGATGACCCACAACCGCATGAACTCGCTCTGCTGCGGCGGGGGCGGGGGCGGGATGTGGCTGGACACGTACTACAAGTCGAAGGACATGGAGCGGCTGTCCGAGCGGCGCGTGAAGGAGGCGGTCGCGGCTGGTGCGAGCGTGCTGGCCGTCGCCTGCCCGTACGAGCTGTCGCGCTTCGAGGACGCCGTGAAGACGTTGGGCCACGACAAGCAGATGGTCGTGCGCGACGTGGTCGAACTGCTGGCCGAGTCACTGGAGGGTTGACCATGCGGCAATCGATGAGCGAGCCCGTCAGGATCGGGTTCTATATCTGTCACTGCGGGACGAACATCGCCGGCGTGGTCGACGTGGACCGGGTGGCCAAGTACGTCGCCACCCTGCCGAACGTGGTCGTGTCCCGCAACTACAAGTACATGTGCTCCGATCCCGGCCAGGAGCTGATCCAGCAGGACATCCGGGAGAACCAGCTGAACCGGATCGTGGTGGCGGCCTGCTCGCCGCTCCTGCACGAGCGCACGTTCCGCAACGCCACGGCGAAGGCCGGCATCAACCCGTTCTGCTTCCAGATGGTGAACATCCGCGAGCACGACGCCTGGGTGCACACGGACAAGGAAGAGGCGACGACCAAGGCCATCGCCCTGGCGCGGGCGGCGATCCGGCGCGTGCCGCACCACAAGCCGCTCGAGGTGAAGCAGGTCGCGGTGCAGCCCGGCGTGCTCGTGGTGGGGGGCGGCATCGCCGGCATCCACGCGGCCCTGACCCTGGCCGACGGCGGGCAGAAGGTCTACCTCGTGGAGCGCGATCTGACGATCGGCGGCCACATGGCTCGCTTCGACAAGACCTTCCCGACGCTCGACTGCGCGGCCTGCATCCTCACGCCCAAGATGTCCCAGGTGCGCGCCCATCCCAACATCACCTTGTGGAGCTACTCCGAGGTGGTGAAGGTGGACGGCTACGTGGGCAACTACCGGGTGACGGTGAAGCGCAAGCCGCGCTACATCGTCGAGGACCTCTGCACGGGCTGCCAGGAGTGCGTCGAGGCCTGCGTCTATCGCCAGCCCAAGTTCCCCGACGAGTTCAACGTCGGGCTGGGCCTGCGCAAGCCGGTGTTCCTGCCCTTCCCGCAGGCGGTGCCGGCGATCGTGAGCATCGACCCGGGGACCTGCCGCGTGTTCACGCACCCGAACGGCTGCAAGCAGCCGTGCGTGACGGCCTGTGGCGACCGCAAGGCGATCGACTTCTCCCAGAAGGAGGAGCTGGTCGAGGTCACGGTGGGGGCGGTGATCGTCTCCACCGGCTTCCAGATCTTCGACGCCAAGCGCGTGCCGTATTACGGCTACGGCGTCTACCCGAACGTCTACAACGCCCTCGAGGTCGAGCGGCTGGTGAACGCCTCGGGACCGACGAACGGCGAGCTGGTCATGCGAAACGGCAAGCGGCCGAAGACGGTGGGGATCATCCACTGCGTCGGCTCCCGCGACGAGAACACGAACCGCTGGTGCTCGCGGGTGTGCTGCCTCTACTCGCTCAAGCTCGCCCACCTCATCAAGGAGCGCACCGAGGCCGAGGTCTGGAACTTCTACATCGACATGCGCACGCCCGGGAAGCTCATGGAGGAGTTCTACAACCGCATCTCCGGCGAGGGCGTGCATCTCGTGCGGGGCAAGGTGGGGGACGTCTACCCGGATCCCGCCGACCCCGAGGGCCAGCGCCTCGTCCTGCAGGCGGAGGACACGCTGCTCGGGCGCGTGCTCAAGTTCCCGGTGGACATGGTCGTGCTCTCCATCGGGCTCGAGCCGGCCGCCGACGCCCAGCAGGTGCGCCGCACGCTCAACATGAGCTGCGGCTCCGAGGGCTTCTTCCTCGAGCGCCATCCCAAGCTGGCCCCGGTGAGCACCTGCAACGACGGCATCTATCTCGCGGGCTGCTGCCAGGGGCCGAAGGACATCCCGGACACCGTGGCGCAGGCGGGCGCGGCCGCGGCCGAGGCCTACGCGCTGGTCACCCGCGGCTACGTGGAGCAGGAGCCGAACACCGCCTACGTCGTCGAGGAGGACTGCTCGGGCTGCAAGTCCTGCGTTCCTCTCTGTCCTTACAACGCGATCTCGTTCGTCGAGGACAAGAAGAAGGCGGCGATCAACGAAGCGCTCTGCAAGGGCTGCGGGACCTGCGTGGCCTCGTGCCCGTCGGGCTCGATCGTGCAGAACCTGTTCGAGGACCAGGAGATCTTCAGCGAGATCGAAGGGGTGCTGGCCAATGAGTGAGAAAGCCTGGGAGCCACGGATCGTCGGCTTCTTCTGCAACTGGTGCACGTACACGGCGGCCGACCTGGCGGGCGTGTCGCGCATGAAGTACGCCCCCAACGTGCGGGTCATCCGGCTCATGTGCTCGGGTCGGGTGGACCCGCAGTTCGTCCTCGACGCGTTCGCGCGGGGCGCAGACGGCGTCCTGATCGGCGGCTGCCATCCCGGCGACTGCCACTACGCCGAGGGCAACTACAAGATGCTGCGCCGCTACCATCTCCTGCGCCGCATGCTCGGCGACATGGGCATCGAGCCCGAGCGGCTGCGCCTGGAATGGATCTCCGCCGCCGAGGGCGACAAGGTGAAGTCGGTCATCAACGACATGGTGGCGAAGATCAAGGCCCTCGGCCCGCTCGGCCTGCCCGTCCGCTTCCAGACCTGGGACGGCGAGCTGGCCGCCGACGGCCATGCGGGGCGGGAGGAGGTGCGGCATGGCTAAGCCGAAAGTCGCGTTCTACTGGTGCGCTTCCTGCGGCGGCTGCGAGGAGGCCGTGGTGGACCTGGCCGAGGACATCCTCGGCGTCGTCGAGCTGGTGGACATCGGGTTCTGGCCGTGCGCCATGGACTTCAAGAAGGCGGACGTCGAGGCTCTGCCCGACCAGGGCATCGTCGCCACGCTGCTGAACGGCGCGATCCGCACCTCGGAGCAGGAGGAGATGGCGCGGCTGCTGCGGCGCAAGAGTCAGTTCCTGATCGCCTACGGGTCGTGCGCCTGCACGGGGGGCATTCCGGCCCTGGCGAACCAGTTCACGCGCGAGGCGCTGTTCCAATTCGTCTTCCAGGACGGTCCCACGAACGTCAACGAGGCGGGCACGCGTCCCCAGCCGGAGTCCATCGACGACGGCCATGCCCTGAAGCTGCCCGTGATCCACGAGGTCGTGCGCTCGCTCGACCAGGTCGTGGACGTGGACTACTACCTCCCCGGCTGCCCGCCGACGCCCAAGCTGACGAAGGCGGCGGTGGCGGCGCTGGTGGCGGGGAACCTGCCCCCCAAGGGCAGCACGCTGGCCCCCGACGTCGCCCTCTGCGACGAGTGCCCGCGCAAGGCGAGCAAGCCGACGGACCTGGGCTTCGTCGAGTTCAAGCGCCCGCATCAGATGCTGATCGATCCGCAGACCTGCCTGCTGGCGCAGGGGATCGTGTGCATGGGCCCGGCCACGCGCGGCGGCTGCGAGGCGCTCTGCATCGGCGGCAACATGCCGTGCACGGGCTGCTTCGGCGCCACCTCGCGGGTGCGGGACCAGGGGGCGAAGATCCTCTCCTCGCTGGCGGCGAACGTCGCTCCCCGGGAAGACCGCGAGATCGCGCAGGTGCTCGGGGGCATTCCCGACCCGGTGGGCACCTTCTATCGCTACGGGCTCGCCAAGTCCCTCCTCCGGAAGAGGGTGCCGAAGGCAGAGTGAACCTCCTCCTCGCCATCCTGGATCGGCTGCGGAACGGGCCGCCGGCGGGCGCCGGCGGCCTGGGGCGGCTCCTGCGCCTGCGTATCGGCGCGAAGCTGGAGCTGAGCTTCCTGCTGATCATCCTCCTGATCAGCCTGATCCTCAGCCTCGTCGGCACCTGGGTGATCGGCGACCGCTTCGTGGAGCAGGCCCAGGAGAAGGTGGGGACCGACCTCAACTCGGCGCGGGAGATCTACCACAACTACCTGGTGCGGATCAGCGACGCGGTCCGCTTCGCCTCGGACCGGGACTTCGTGCGCTCGCCGGCATATGCCGGGGGCCGGGACCGCCTGCTGCGCCGGCTCACGGACATCTGCCGGCAGGAGCACCTCGACGCCCTGACGCTGACCGACGCGCGCGGGGTCGTCGTCCTGCGGACCTCGAATCCGGGCGTCTACGGCGACGACCAGAGCCGGCAGCAGCTCGTGCAGGCCGTGCTGAACCGGCACGAGCCGGTCGCCGCGACGGTGGTGATCCCCCACGACGAGCTCTTCCTGACCTCGCCCACGCTGGCGGCGCGGGCGACGATCGAGCTGATCCCGACGGAGATGGCGCGGCCGCGGGCCGAGCGCTACCTCACCACCGGCATGGCGCTCAAGGCGGCCGCGCCGGTGTTCGACTTCCAGCATCGCTTCGCCGGCGTGGTGTACGGCGGCGTGCTGCTGAACCGCAACAACGAGATCGTGGACAAGATCAAGCAGACCGTGTTCCAGGGCCTGCAGTATCACGGCCAGGACATGGGCACCGCGACGATCTTCCAGGACGACGTGCGGATCGCCACCAACGTCCTGAACCCGGACGGCGCACGGGCCATCGGCACGCGCGCCGCCCAGAACGTTTACGACGCCGTGGTGCTGGGCGGCAAGAAGTGGATCCACCGCGCCTACGTCGTCCGCGACTGGCGCATCACCGCGTACGAGCCGATCCGCGACTACCATGGCGCGGTCATCGGCATGCTGTACGTCGGGCTGCTCGAGGGGAAGTACGTCGAGGTCCGGCGGCGCACCGTGATCGTGTTCCTGGCGATCACCCTGGGGGGCTCGCTGCTCGCCCTCAGCCTGTCGCACTACCTCTCCCAGCGCCTGTCGGGCTCGGTCAAGCTGCTGGTCGCCGGCGCCGAGCAGCTCGCCTGCGGGAACCTGAGCCAGCGCGTGCAGATCCGCTCCGGGGACGAGTTCCAGGAGCTGGCCGAGACGTTCAACGTCATGGCGGAGGCGCTCCAGGCCCGCGACCGGCAGCTCAAGGAGCAGACGGCGAAGAAGGTCATGGAGTCCGAGCGGCTGGCCCTGATCGGCCAGCTGGCCGCGGGCGTGGCGCACGAGATCAACAATCCCCTGACCGGCATCGTCACCTACTCGAACCTGCTGATCGAGAAGCTGCCCGACAACAGCCGGGATCGCGACTTCGTGCAGAAGATCGCGATCCAGGCGAACCGCTGCCGCGAGATCATCCGCGGGCTGCTCGACTTCGCGCGGCAGCGCAAGCCCGACAAGCGGCCCACGAACATCAACACGGTGCTGCAGGACTGCGTCTCCCTGGTGGCCAACCAGGCGCTGTTCCACAACATCGAGATCGTCAAGCGCTTCGCCGGCGAGCTGCCGCCCGTGCTCATGGACCCGTCGCAGATGCAGCAGGTGTTCATGAACATCATCATCAACGCGGCCGAGGCCATGGAGGAGGGCGGGCGCCTGGTCCTCACGACCCGCTTCGACCCCGCCGGCGAGTGCGTGGAGGCGGAGTTCGCCGACACGGGCTGCGGGATCGCCGAGGCCGACCGGGAGCGGATCTTCGATCCGTTCTTCACCACCAAGGGGGCGCGGCGCGGCACGGGCCTGGGCCTGGCGGTCAGCTACGGGATCGTGAAGGAGCACCGAGGCACGATCGCCGTCGAGAGCGAGGTCGGCAAGGGCACCACGTTCGTGGTGCGGCTGCCGTTGGCGATGGTGGAGGCCGCATGACCGCGGAGAAGCGAGGTCGGATCCTGATCATCGACGACGAGGACGTCGTCCTGGACTCGTGCCAGGCCGTGCTGGGCGACGGCGGCTACGAGCTGGCGACCGCGCGGGACGGCACGGCCGGGCTCGAGCTGGCCAGGCAGTTCGGGCCGGACCTGATCCTGGTGGACCTGAAGATGCCCGGCATCTCCGGCTTCGAGGTGCTCGACGCGATCCACGCCGGCGACCCCACGATCGTGGCCATCGTGATCACCGGCTACTCGACCGTCAGCTCGGCCGTGGAGGCGATGCAGAAGGGCGCCTTCGACTTCCTGCCCAAGCCGTTCACCCCCGACGAGCTGCGCCTGATCGTGGCTCGCGGCCTGGAGAGGCGCCGGCTCGTCCTCGAGGCGATCGCGCTGCGCCGCGAGCGCGAGATGCTGCGCGAGAACTTCGCGGCGATCGTCTCCCACGAGCTGAAGTCGCCGCTCGGCGCGGTGCAGCAGAACCTGTACGGGCTGGCGGCCGAGCTGGCGGACCGGCTCAGCGAGGAGCAGCGGAATCGCTTCGAGCGCCTGAAGACGCGGATCGACGACCTGCTGAAGCTGATCCAGACCTGGCTGCGGGCAGTCTCCGTGCCGGTGGCGAAGATCCGCGAGAGCTTCGCCCCCGTGGCGCCGGGCGAGGTGGTCGCCCGGGCGATCGAGACCGTGCAGCCGCAAGCGGTGCGCAAGGACATCACGATCGGCTCGTCGCTGGGCGAGCCGCTGCCGCCGGTGCGGGGCGACGCGGGCAGCCTGACCGAGGCGCTCGTCAACCTGATCGGCAACGCGGTGAAGTACACGCGGGCGGGTGGGCGGATCGCGGTCGAGGCGCGCGCCGAGGGGGGCGAGGTGCGGATCGCGGTGGCCGACAACGGGGTGGGCATCGCCCCGGAGGACCTGCCGCACGTGTTCGGCGACTTCTTCCGCGGCCGGACGGCGCCCGCGGCGGAGACGGGGTCGGGCCTCGGCCTCGCCCTCACGCGCCGCATCGTCGAGGCCCACGAAGGAACGATCTCGGTCGAGAGCGAAGTCGGCAAGGGGACGACCTTCACCATCCGTCTCCCCGTGCCCGTGGAGGCGCAGGAACCACTCCCAAGGTAGCGGCTGTGAACTTCACCCGTGACCCCGGAGACGTGCCATGAAGGAACGCAAGCAACTGCTGATGATCGACGACGACCCCGATTTCGTCGAAGGCATCAAGTCGATCCTGACGGCCGCGAAGTACGACGTGGACGTCGCCTACAACCCGAAGGACGGCCTGGCCGCGCTGGCCAAGAAGCGCTACGACCTGCTGCTGCTCGACATCATGATGGGCCGCGGGGCCGAGGGCGTCATGATCGCGCGGAAGATGGGCCGGGACCCGAAGCTGCGCGAGATCCCGGTCCTGATCATCACCGGCATCCGCGAGCAGATCGCCTTCCTGTTCGGCAGCAAGACCCTGCATCCCCACTTCGTCGAGACGGACGAGATGCTCGAGAAGCCCGTCGAGCCCAAGCTACTGCTGGAGCGGGTGGAGAGGCTTCTCAAGGCCGGCGAGAAAGGATCCCGCAGCCAATGAGCACCGCAACCGCCGAGCCCCGGCTGTCGTTCGTCGGGGAGATCGCCAACCTGCTCCACGCGGCGGACGGCAACCCGCTGACGACCTGCATCCAGTGCGGGACCTGCTCGGGCACCTGCCCGGTGGCCGGCTTCATGGACCATACGCCGCGCCGCCTCATCGCCATGATCCGGGCCGAGCGCAAGGAGCAGGTGCTGAAGAGCAACACCTACTGGTACTGCGCCTCGTGCTACCAGTGCACGGTGCGCTGCCCGAGGAACATCGACATCGCCGAGATGATGTACGCCCTCAAGCGCTACGCGATCTGGAAGGGCCAGTACAAGGACGATCTGATCGGCCCCGTCTTCTCGGAGACCTTCGTGCGGACGATCATGAGCAGCGGCCGGTCCTACGAGCCGGTGCTGGCCACGTCGTACCTGTTCACCTACGGCTTCCAGGACCTGCTGCAGGAAGCCGCCATGGCCACGGGCCTGATGCTGAAGGGCCGGATGCCGTTGCTTCCGCCGCGGATCAAGCGCCTCGAGAACTTCAAGCGGATGGTCAGGAAGATTATCCCGGTGGGAGAGAAATGATGAAGAAGTACGCGTACTTCCCGGGTTGCTCGCTGGAGAAGATGGCGCGCAGCTACCACCTCTCGGCCCTCGAGGCCTCGCGGGAGCTGGGCGTCGAGCTCGAGGAGCTGGAGGACTGGAACTGCTGCGGCGCCACGGCCTACTTCCACGTGGACGAGCTGCTCGCCTACACGCTGTGCGCCCGCAACCTGGCCATGGCGGAGGAGAAGAAGCTGGACGTGGTGGCCCCGTGCAGCGGCTGCTTCAAGAATCTCCATTCGGCTCGATCCCACCTCAAGAAGGATCCGGACCTGGCGGAGCACATCAACGAGGCCCTGGCCGAGGACAACCTGCGCTTCACCGGCGAGTCGGCGGTGCGGCACCTGATCGAGGTGCTCGTGCAGGACGTCGGCCTCGAGGAGGTCAAGGCCCGGGTGAAGAAGCCGCTCGCCGGGCTCAAGGTCGCGGCCTACTACGGCTGCCAGATCCTGCGGCCGCGCAAGGACCACGAGGACGTGGAGCGGCCACGCTTCTTCGAGGACCTGATGAGCGCCATCGGCGCCGAGCCGGTGGACTTCCTCCTGCGCCTGCGCTGCTGCGGGGGCGCGCTGATCCTCACGAACCGCGAGGCGGCGCTCGGCATGGTGCGCAATCTCCTGGACAACGCGGTGAAGTCGGGCGCGGCGGTCATCGCCACGGCCTGTCCGCTCTGCCAGGTGAATCTCGAGTGCTATCAGACCCAGGTGAACGCGGAGTTCGGCACCAGCTTCAAGGTGCCCGTCCTGTACTTCACGCAGCTCGTCGGCCTGGCGCTGGGCCTCAAGCCGGACCGGCTGGGCATCGGATCGGAGCTGGTCAACGTGACCCCGGCGCTCGCCAGCGTCGGCAACAACGGGGCCGGGGCGGCGGGCCGCTGAGCGCCCCGACCGCCATGGAACCGACGGCGGAGTCGTCGAGACTGGAGAAGTGGAGCCTATGAACGCAGCCAGTGGAGAAGCCCGGAACGAAGGCGGCGCCCGGGCCGCCGTCGCCAAGCGACAGCGCATCACGATCGATCCGATCACCCGCCTCGAAGGGCACGGCAAGATCGACGTCTTCCTCGACGACCAGGGCGACGTGGAGCGCGCCTACCTGCAGATCCCGGAGATGCGCGGCTTCGAGGTGTTCAGCATCGGGCGGCCGGCCGAGGACATGCCGCAGATCA
>JAWOLC010000022.1:0-72519 GCA_033853925.1 Candidatus Eiseniibacteriota bacterium | reverse complement strand
GGGGTGCTTCCCACGGCGGAGCTGTGAAGCACTGTTCGAAAGGACGGCCGAGGCGCGGTTCACACCCGAGACGTACCCGATCCCAAGAGGGTGCGATTGGCCTGAACTTCTCCGCTGGATCGAACCTTTGATCGCAGAGGAGAACAGGGCACTGGGCGCTGAATGAGCGGGGGCGCGCAGGGGATGCGATCAGGCCGGAGGTGCAATTCTTGCCTATGCCCCGGCCGATCTTCGAGCGCGCGGGTGCTGGGGCGTTTTCGGCGCGCGCTCAGTCCCGTGGGCTTGTCCCGATTCCGTGGACAGGTCGGTTACGCGACCTGAGTCGCCCACGCCTTCTCAAACGTTGCCGGGCTGACCTGGCCGATCGTCGAGTGCCGACGACGCTGGTTGTAGAACACCTCGATGTAGTCGAACAGCTCCATCTTCGCCTCGCCGTGGCTGTCGAACCGATCGCCCAGCTCGCTCTTCACGGTCGAGAAGAAGCTCTCCATCACCGCGTTGTCGTAACAGTTGCCCCGCCGGCTCATGCTGCAGGTAATGCCCTGGGCGACGAGCACGTCCTGGTACTCCTCGCTGGCGTACGGACTGCCCTGGTGGGAGTGGTGCAGCAGCCCGGCCTCCGGGCAGCGCCGCTTCAAGGCCATCTCGAGCGCCCGCAGCGCCAGGTGCCGATCGTTGATCGCGCTCACCGCCCAGCCCACCACGAAGCGCGAGTAGAGGTCGAGGATCACCGCCAGGTACAGCTTGCCGCTGCTGCCAATCACGAACTCGGTGGTGTCGCCGACCCAGCGCTGGTTCGGTGCCGCCGCCGTGAACTCCCGGTTCAGCAGGTTGGCGGCCACCGGCTGATCGTGGTCGCTCATCGTCGTCGCCTTGAACCGCTTCCGCGCCCGCGCCCGCAGGCCCTGCTCCTGCATCAGGCGCACGACTCGCTTGCGGCTCACGTGGATGCCGTCCTCGACCAGGTCCTCCCACACCCGGGGACTGCCGTAACGCTTTCGGCTCCCTTCTAACGACGCCCGCACCAGCACACCAAGCTGGCGGTACCGCACGGCGTGCGCCGACTCGGGGCGCTGCCGCCAGGCAGAACCCGCTGCGCGAGATCCGAAGCGCACGGCACAGGGTGGCGATCGGCACTGCGGCCTTCTCCGCCTCGACGAACGCGAACCTTACTCGTTCTCCCTGGCGAAGAAGGCCGCCGCTTTTCTTGGGATGTCGCGCTCCAGCCGGAGCTAGCGGTTCTCCTTGCGCAGCCGCGCCAACTCCTCGCGCTCGGCGGTCGTCAGGCCGCCCGACTTCTCCCCGCTCCGGTCCGCTTGGGCGCGCGCCACCCACTCGCGCAGGGCCGACTCGGTCAGGTCCAGCTCGCGGGCCACGGCGCCCGCCGACTTGCCCTCGTCCAGCACCAGCCGGACGGCGCCCGCCTTGAACTCAGCCGTGAACTTGCGCCGTGGCCGGCGCCCCTCGGTCTTGGCCATGCGGGACATCGTATCCGCCTCTCGGAAGATGTCCACGAAACCGGGTCAAGGCCAATTCGGGGCCTCATCAGCGGGTGGAGAACCCGCCCCTTTGGCACCTCCGACGGTGCCTCACGGGCGCCTGTAGATCGCGCCCGTTCCCGGCAGTGGATCAGCCGTTCTATTCCCCGACGTCTACCCACATTGTCTCACGCAGGAGACGCCCGGTCGAGCACCGCTAAGATAATCGCGCCGACTCGCTCACTCCACGCTCCAATCCTCGCCCATGCTTTCAAGAGGCCGCCTCTCTGTCCTGCCCCTACGGGACCATTAGCTCCGGCGCGATGTTAGCGCTAGCGTCAGCCCTCCCGCACAGCCCAGCACGATACCGAGCACCAGTGCCAGCAACTGAGCAACGGCCTCACTTTCCGCGCTCAGTGAGTTACGCACCACCCTCACATGCGGCGCCAGCGCGTTGAGCTCTCCACTTGTCGAGTCCACCGTGACCGCTACCACGCATGGAATCCACGGTCGCGCCTTCACGCTACCTAGTCGCCTGAATGCCTCGTTTCCCGAGAACCATCCAAGTCCGAGGTCCCGCGACTGCCCTCGCGCGATGACTCGCCCACCCTGCACAGCCGACCAAGTCATTCTCACAGCAGACGCCGCCGACCCTTCCTCCCTCCGTCTAGAACCCACTAACGCGGCTCCGATCACATTCGGTCGACCGTTCAGAATCGCGTTCTTCATCGGGCCGTTGTCGTTGATCACCAGCTGAATCTCGTAGGCGTCATGGGCGCGCGGTCTGAACTCAACCTCGCCCCTGTAACCCGCCTGAATCCGGAGAGGAACGTTGACCGTCTTCTCTTCCGGAAGCACGCTCAAAGACGCCATGACGACGCCAAGCGCCATCAGCCCGTATGCGAGCGATTTCGATGCTGTCGCCATCTTCAATCTCCCACCTTGCCCTCCGGTACACCCAAGCGCATATCTCGTTATCGGCAACTCCCGAAGGCCCAATCACCGCAGCCCATCGCTTGGTCCCGGCTTGGTACCGGCATCAGCGTCCTCTCACGTCCCGAAGCGTTCCCGTCAGTCCTGAGACACCATGAGCCCCACGGACGCGTAACTCCGTGGGGCTCACGGTAACTATAACTCGCGTCACCAACAGGCGTCTCGACCTCGTCTCACCCCGATTTCACGCGGTCACGGCTGAGGAAGCCGCTGCTCACCTTCTGTCGGCTTCGCTCACCGAGGCCGGGCACCGCTCTCACTCACTTCGATTTCGCAGGACGGCCTCTCTCGCTACTTGAGGGTCTGCGGAACTCGCCTGCTACAGCACCTGCTACAAAACGTCACCGCATCGCGGCGATCTCCGACCGCACCAAGCCTTCGGTCTGAGCGACCAAGCTGTCTCTCTGCGCACGACTCACCCCAGGCGGCTCGTGTCCGCCCAAGTAAGACGCTTCGAGAGCATCTCGGAGTCCGCTGGTCCCGAGCGCCACTTGCTCCGCCGCGAGCACATACCGAAGAGCCGTGCCGTACTTCGCTTCGCTCTCCCGCTGCTCCCGGCCGCGCCGCTCAAGCCAGTATCCGGTCAGACGCTTAGCACCCGGCGTCAGTCCGGGCAGTCTCGCATTGATCAGCGCGTCCAGCGTGGCGATCCTTGCTCCGACCATCTCCGCCGCGGTCACTCTGAACGCTCCCAGCCTGATGGCCAAGTACCTCAGCCGCTTGTCCCGAGGCTGAGGCAGCGCTCTCACCGCTGCACCGTACCGCTCGATCTCCGCATTCGTCCTCGCCTGCTCCGACACCAACTCCTCCGGTGTCCACGCGGCGACTCCTAGGTCGGAGTTGAGCTCCGCACACAGCTTCAGGACTGGCCCCACCTCGTTTCGGAATCGCTTGTCTTCCGAAGCTGAGCATCCCAACGACGCGATGATGCAGGCCACCAGAAGCGGCACACCCCAATGCCAGAGACCGTCCAGCCTACGAAGCACGGCCCGCCTCCATCTCCAAGAGCCTCTCGGCCTCGCGTCTCACCGCCTCGTCACTCAGCCTCGCGTAGCGCTGCGTCGTGACGATGCTGGCGTGCCCGAGAATCTGCTGAAGCGCTGCCAGGTTTCCACCCTGCTCGACCCATCGGCACGCAAACGTGTGCCGCAGCTGGTGAACGTGGAACCGATGGACGCCGCTCATCCGGCGCACCGCGCCGGCGAACGACCCTGGCGACTTCCACGAGTAGCCCACCAGCCGGCCCACTCTCCGCCGAACCTCGGCCAGCAACTCCGGCGACAGCGGCACCCGGCGCACCCGACCCGACTTGGTCTGGCTGACCACGAGCATCCCGTGCTCGACGTCTGAGGCCTGAGCCCGCGTGAGCTCTCCCCACCGCAGGCCCGTACCCAATGCCAGCCGCAACACGAACGCATGAGGCTCGCGAACGGAGAGCACCGAGACGACCTCCTCGTCCGTGAGGCGGTCCGGTGGCACCTCCTGGACTCGCGGCATCACCCGGCGCGGAAACGGCGACCTGTCCAGCACGCCGGTATCCGCGCACCAGTTGAAAAAGCACCGCGCGTCCGACAGCAGATGCACCACCGTCATCGGTTTCAACTCCTGGTCCTCGAGCCAGAGCCGGTACTCGCGGAAATCGTCGGGCTTCACCGAAACGAGCGGCTTGTGCCCCATGAACTCCGCCAAGTACTTGCTGACCCGCGTGCGCGACATCCGCACCTGCTTCTCGCCCCGCGCGGTCGGCACGTAGACCGTGAGCCATCGTTCGGCCACGTCCCTGACCGTGGAGCCACGCTGCACCGGCCTTTCGCCTCTGCGCAGCGCTCGGAGCGTCTCACAGGCCTTTCCGTAGTCCGTCCCGAGGCACACCCAGCGGTCTTCGCCGCTCTCCCACACGCGGACGTAGAACGACCGCCCGCGTCGAAACATCCCCTTCGGCCGCTTCGGCATCTTCGGCCCCCTTTCACTTCGCCGAAGCGAGCCGCAGGACATCGCTGGGCCGGAATCTAACCAGGTAGTCCAGGCCGACACAACGCCGCAGCTTTCCCCTCGCCTCCATCCGTCGCACGGTCTTCTCGCTGACCCGCAGGAAT
This sequence comes from Candidatus Eiseniibacteriota bacterium, assembly GCA_033853925.1. Lineage (GTDB taxonomy): Bacteria > Eisenbacteria > RBG-16-71-46 > RBG-16-71-46 > RBG-16-71-46 > JANXPZ01. The sequence goes on along the minus strand of JAWOLC010000022.1, from coordinate 67,952 downwards.
CGGGCGACATCCTTCACGCTCATCAGCGACTGCCCCAACCGCTCCCGCCGCGCCTCCTGCTCCCCCTCCGCCCGCGCCCAACCCAGCACCGCCTCCTCGAACTCCCCACCCATCACACCCTCCGGCCTTTGGTCCGCCACCCCGTGACCCACCCTGTCCAAGTGGCGGGCAGACTCTGTGCGTCAAGCAACGAGGCGAAGTCTGCCCGCCCCTATCACGCCAGGACCGCCTCTGCGTCGCCCTCGCGCCGATTCGCTACGTGCTGCAGGCTCCGAATCGGGAACGAAGCCTCCCAAGGTCCCGCGCCTCAATCGCTGGCAGATCCACGACCGCGACGCGCCGCCCACCTTCCGCAAAAACAAAAAGCCCCGGGAAACGGGGCCACTCTGCCCACATTCCCGGAGCTGACTCATCTCGGGTGACTATTCCATTCTCTTGGAGTTTTGAGGCGCCCTTCTCTCTCCACCGCGTCTAACGCAGGGTACTTCAGGCGCCGCCACTCGTGCGTACTATGGTCCTCACATCCGCGTCAGTCAAGGGCGAAATCGATTTTCCTCGTTTCGCCCTCGCTTGTCGTCCCCTGTCCACGCGTGACCACTACCTTCGGCCTCGCGGCCATCCGGCCTTACTTTCCTTTCCGCGTTTCGTAGGTTGCGATGAGGAATGTCGCAAGGCTCCCGGCCAGATTCAGCGCAAGGTCCGCGTGACGCGACGACGGCTTGGCAGCCCTCCTCCCCTTCCCGTGCGCATCCCCAAAGGCATTCCGAAGAGCTGCCAGGCCACCCACCACAGACACACACCCGCTAAGGATCTGCTTGAACACCTGCTCTGGATGATCCGCCGGACTAAGCTTCATGGCGGTCGCTACTCGCCGGTATAGCTGAGGCAGGTCGTCGGAATCTTCGAACGCTTCGCCCATTTCTTCCAGAATGAACTTGCATACAGATTCCAAGAGACTCCGCGCCGCAGTTATCACACCTTCTGGATCAGACTCTCGACGAGCTTGGGCCTTCGACCAGGCCTCGGCGACGCTCTCCGCAGATACTCTGCCCAGCAGAGGTTCAAGTGCCCGCGCTGTCGGCTCCGTCGCGCCACGTTCAATGAATTCGAACACAGGGCCGAGGCTGGCCCAGACGAACCTGCGGCGACCGTCGTAGGTCTTCGATTCGCTCTTGATGAAGCTCCAGAACTGACTTCCCCAGCGGTTCGCGACGACCCACTTCGGAAGTCGAGCCACGAGCTCGGGCTGCGCCATAACCTCGTTCCGGGCACCTTCCCACTTCTTGTAGCTGACTTCGTCTTGATGACCCGTCGCGAAGGCAATCGTCGCCTCTTGGAACTCAGTGAGTACCTTTCGGAGCGCTTCACGCCTGCTCATTTGAGCGGCCTCACGAGTGCCCAAGTCAGTGGCCGCTCACAGCGCGCCACCGGATGACCTGCAGTGCCTTCCGTGTAGACCAGAACTGCAGGACGTCGCCGTTTCGGGTCACCTGGAAGTCGAACTTCCCCGTCATGAGCTTCCAGCCATCCGTCCTCTGCGGGAGCCTCACGCTTGCTGACAGGCTTCCGGCCTCGTCATACCGCCGGAGCACGAACGGCGGCCCCGGACAGGATTCGATGAAGTAGTGATTCCCGGCGTCGTCCCAGCCAAGGTATTCCCCCCTGTTCCTGAACAGAATGGGCGTCCCTTGGCCCTCAATAGCCATGCCACCGGGCTGCAGCGTCGCAAGCCTATGCCCGGGCAAAGGGATTCCAGCTCTCAACGTCTCCCGCTCCGTGGAAGGCAACACCCTTCCATTCCTCGCTACAATGAAACTTTGGCTCGTGCGCTCGTCAGCGAAGTAAACGACCACGTCACCATCCGGGCGAGCCCGAATGCGTCCGCCTCCGACAGGCACGCCTCCCTCCACCGCTAAAGGGTCGGCCAGCTGCCACGTCGAATCGCTTTGCGTCCGCCAGAAGAGACGATAGCCCTGAGTCGGTCTTCCCGTGTCAACGAGAAGGTAGAGCGTGCCCTGTTCGTCGACTGCCCCGTCGTAGACTAGCCCCTGCCTTACCTCAAGGCTGGCGATTCCCGGCAACACCTTCAGCTTGAACCGCTCGCCCACAGTGGGCTGAAGGATCTTGAGATTCTCGTTGCCGGTGTCGTAGACGTATGCAGAACCGTCGGGCCCGAGAAAGGCGCAACCCAGATCCTCGTTTTCTCCGCAGCACCCGACTTCCTCATCCGAGAGATCGTTGGGGCTCTTCCCGACAGGGATACGCGCGACCTCGACGGAAGTGAACCTCGGCGTGCCTGAGGGCGTTGGCGCGCAGTCGGCATGTGCCCTCCCTGGGCAACCGCCGAGGACGCACGCACCCACAATCAGCAGGACGCCCACTGTCCGCGATCCAACCTCACCCACCGGACGGCCCTCCTTCACCGGGAGCAGCTACAAACCAGCTACAGTCTCAGCGTCCAATCACGTCGCTGATCGTCCAGCGCTGACCATGGACACGAAGCGGCCCAAGGATACCTAAGTCCTTGGGCCGCACGCTATCTCTATTCCGCGATGTCCGTTGGCTCGCTTCGCGTCTATGTCGTTGATCTTTCGTCCGGTCCCCTGAGGAAACCGCTGCTCATTCCTCCTCGCCCTCGGCGCCGCGCGGCGCGAAGTCTGCCCGCGCGCGCCGCCGTACGGAGGGCGGGCCTCTTCACTCGCCGCGCCGCGCAGCCGGCGCCCCGCGCGGGCCGTCCGCCGCTGCCGCTCACCCCACGCGCAGCGCGCGAGCGAGGACCATCGCGCCTACCGTCAGGACGACGAACCCGGCGGCTCGCGCGACGAGCCGCGGCCGCGGCGCCAGCCGCTCGACCGTGATGGCGAGCGCGACCGCGGCCATGGCCCGCAGATCCATCACCCCGACGACGAACAGCGTCAGCATGTAGCCGGAGCAGCACAGGACGCAGTGCCAGCCCATGCGGAGGCCGTGCGACCAGGCGTCGCGGGCCGCGAGCGCGGGCGAGGTCCAGCAGGCCGGCTCCCGGCGACAGCGCTCGAGCTGTCGGGCCTTCCACGAGGTGAGCTGGATCCCGGCCGCGAGGAGCAGGGCGATCCCCGCCGCCCACGGCACGGCGCGCGCGAGCGCGGGCGAGCGCATCTCGGCGGCGGCCAGGGCGAGGCCGGCGGGGTAGGCCAGCGCGCCGACGGCCACCCACACGACGAAGTAGCCCGCCGCCACGAGCAGGGTCGGCCCGTCCGCGGACGCACGCCTCTCATCCGCGACGTAACGGCGGTAGCGCCGCAGCGTGGCCACGAGCGAGGGCAGCATCATGGCCACCATCATCACGAGCCAGGCCCAGAGGAACGAGGCCGCGGCCGCAAGCCACGGCCGACCGGGCATCCGCATCCACGTCATGGACAGCGTCCAGCCGCCGGGCATGCGCATCCCGCCGGCCATCGCGCCGCCGCGGACCGTGGCCGCCGCGCAGGCGACGAAGAGGAGCGCGCTGGCCGCGAGGAAGCTCCACTCGCGCGCCCGAGCGGCACGCACCTCGAGGCCGGCGCTTCGCTCCACGAATCGCTCTCCCGCTCGCCCGCGCTCAGGCGGGATAACGGTCGTGATACTGGACCCAGGCCTGCGGGGAGCTGAGCCCGTCCTCGTCTCGACCCTTCGGCACGAGATCGAGGAACTGATACGTGCCGTTCAGCATGTCGATGCCGCGCGCGTAGGTCGAGTAGGCGCGGAACACGGTGCCGCTCTCGTCCTGGAAGAACACGGAAACACCCTGGAGTTCAGACACCGTCACCTTCATCTTGGTGAAGTTGTAGACCGCCTCCTTGCCCTGCACCTCCTCCGGCGTGAACGAGACTCCGAAGTCGCGGTTGAAATCGCTGCCGAACGACGAGACCCACTTGAAGCCCCAGCCCATGCGGCGGCGGAACGCCTCGATCTTGGCAAAGGGCGCGCGCGAGACCACCGCCAGGGTGACGTCGCGATGGTTCAGGTGCACGCGGGTGCTGTCGAAGTGGTCGGCCCAGAACGAGCAGTGCTTGCAGCCCTCGTCCCACTCGGGGGCGAACATGAAGTGATAGACGACGAGCTGGCCCCGGTTCTCGAAGAGCTGGGCCAGCGTCTCCCTGCCCTCCGGGCCCTCGAACTCGTACGCCTTCTCGACCCGGACCCAGGGCAGCTCCCGCCGGCGGCGACTCAGCTCGTCGCGCAGCCGGGTGAGTTCCTTCTCCTTGGTGAGGAGTTCCTTGCGGGCCGCGAGCCATTGCTCCAGCGAGACCACCGGATGGTTCACGGTGCCGGTGCTGCCTGCGATCGTCATGGGCTCACCTCTTCCGGCCAGCCGGTGCTCACACGCGCGAGCGGGGATGCGCGGCGGGCCGAGGCCGAAGTGGCGGTGCGCCGCGAGAGGCATCCTGCGGCTTCAGCCAAGCTGGAGCGTCAGGGCCGGGACAATCCGACGGGCGCGCCCACCCGAGCCGCGGCGCAGCCGCCCGCGCGATGGGTGCCGGGGAAGCGAGCCTGACCGTGACGCAGCGCGGCGCGGCCTCAGCGCCCGGCTTCGACCCACTCGATGGCGCCGGTCCAGCCGAAGTGGGGCCGGAAGCGCAGCGAATCCTGCGATCGCCAGTCGCCGAGGGGGCGGTTCCAGGCGGACACGTTGCTCACCGGGGCGATGTCGGCCTCGCCGCCGTCCGTGAGCGGCCAGCGGTGCGGGGCGAAGGCCCCGTGCACGAGCGCCAGCCGCGCGGGATCGAACCCCATGAGCCGCGCGCAGACCGTGTCCACCGCCACGGGATCGGCGCCGGCGATCACCAGGCCGGCCTCGCGGCGGTCCCCTGCCACGGGGCCGTTCCCCTCCATCGCGACGATGCCGTCCACCACGGAGAAGACGCGCTTGGGCCGCGAGGCGTCGCGCAGTCGGCCGTCGGGGTCGCCGTAGCGGAGGATGCGGTTCAGGTCGAGGCACATGCGCCACACCGTGTCGTTGCCGTGCCAGTTGCCCGAGCGCACGACTTCCTCCGTGTCGCCGAAGACGTCGTAGCCAACGTGCTTCGTCCGCCGGGCGAGGCTCTTGAACCCCGGCGCGTTCGCGAGCAGCAGCCGCTTGGCCGGGCGCACCACCCAGTTCTCGATCTGGCCGCGCAGCGAGTCGTGCTCGAACTGGTCGCCCCCCGAGCCGGGCGAGCCGAAGGCGTAGTGCGGGAGCCAGTTCTTGTCGGCGTTGATGCCGACCAGGCCCTTGAGGTTGACGGTGAGGCCGCACTTCTTGTGGGTCTTGAGCTTGGGCACGTTGATGAACACGTCCGCCAGCAAAGGCGAGCGCGAGATTCGGTACTCGTGCCTGCCCCCGCGATGGTGGGCGTTGGTCTCGGCCCAATCGTAGTAGGCGCCGTAGTAGCTCTTCCCCACCGCGTCGAGCGCATGGAACATGCTGTCGGCTGCGAGATCGAACGAGACGCCGCCGCGCGGGTCGCCGGGGAGGCGCCGGGTCTCCACGTAGATGCCGTCGCGCTCGACGTGGTGCTCGTCGCGCAGATCGAGCACCTCGAGGACGAAGCCGCGCTCCGCGCGGAACCAGTCGCGCAGCTCCGCGATGCCCATGCGCGCCATCAGGCCGTCCCAGAGCGAGTCGGTCTGCGGCGCGTCGCCCAGCCAGATGGCGCCCTCGCCGCGCAGCGCGAGGTGGACGTAATCCAGCACCGCGCGCAGGACCGCCCCGTGGGTCACCACGGAGTCCCATTCGTCGCGCAGGCGGTGCCGGTGGGCGATCATGTTGGGCTTGAGGAACACGGTGTCCCCGGGCCGCACCAGGGCGCCGAGCGGATTCCACGCCGCGCTGCCGGCGTGCTCGCGGTCCAGTCCCAGGGCGAGCAGGCTCTGGCGCACGGTCGCGTAGACGCGATTCGTGGGGTCCAGCTCCGCCCCGGGCGGCAGCTCCGGGTAGCGCTCGGGCGGATGGTAGGGGGCGCGCTCGGGGTAGGCGGCGGGCTCCTGCCGCACGATCGCGACGGCGTGGCGGCTCATGCCGTGGCCGAGCCCCTGGGGGAAACGGCGGTCATCGTGTGCAACTCTCCGTGGGCGGCCGCGGGCCCGGGCCGTGCAGCGCGTCGCTCGACGAGGCGGACGCCGATCGAGCGAGCTCGAGCGGAGGGAACGCCCCCGCCGCCGCGCGGCGCTCGGCGCGATCGCACTTGAGGATGAAGCGGCCCCGCGCCGCTGTCAAAGCCGGACGCTCCCGGCCTTCACCGCGCACCGCCGCGCGGCGGCGCCGCGACGCCCGGCCCCCGCACGACGAACGGCGTCTTGCCCGCGGCCGTGCGCTCCAGCTCCCCGCCCACCTCGACCACGATCCGCATCGAAGGCGGCAGCTTGCGGCGCGCGTTCGCCTCGATCTGCGCCTGCTCGGCGGCCCCGAAGCCCGGAGCGGGCAGCACGCGGATCACGACCAGGTCGGGGCGGGCGTGCACTACCTGGATGCGCGCCACGCGATCCACGCCGCGGTGGAAGTGGTCGATGCCGGTGAGCTGCGTGCCGTCCGGCGCCACCAGGGTGTCGCCGTCCCGGCCGATGACGCCGCAGAAGGAGCGGGTGCCCAGCGCGATCTCCTCGAGCGCGGCCGCGTCCGGCGCCGCCGCGAAGCGCACGAGGTCGCCCGTCAGGTAGCGGACGAGGGGCATGGCGTCGTTCCAGAATCCGGTCCCGGCGATCTCGAACAGAGCCCCTGTTTCGTCCCGTCCCCGCGGCACCAGCTCGACGTGGGCGTAGCCGGGCAGGAAGCGCCACTCCCCCGGCCGGTCGCACCAGGCGAAGGCCACCCGCTCCGCCTGGCCGTAGTAGTCCACCACCTCGCAGCCCAGCGCCTCTCGCGCCGCGCGGCTCAGCTCCGGCGCCAGCAGCTCGGAGGAGGAGAACAGGAGCGGCACGGTCAGCGCCTCGCCGGCCTGGCCCGCGAAGTGGAGCAGGGCGCCGAGCGTGGTCGGGTACACCCACCAGTAGTCGGCGCGGAACTCGCGCAGCGCCCGGGCGTAGTCCGACACGGTGTCGCGGCCCAGGTGGTTCGAGGAGAACACCCGGCGCCGCCCGCCGTGAACATCCACCCAGAAGGGTGGAGTGCGATCCGCCAGGTCCTTGACGTCGTCGCCGCGCAGCACGGCGACGCGCGCCCGCTGCGGCACCGCGCCGTGGCGGCGAAGCAGGTGGTCCAGAGCGGCCTGCTCCACCACCAGCGAGCGTGGCGGGCGCCAGAGCGGAAGGGGAATGCCCGAGGTGCCGCCGGTCGCGGCCGGCAGCGCCCAGCGCCGGCCGAGGACGAAGTCGCGCGGGCTCCGCCGCGCCGTGTCCGAGTCGAGGAAGGGCCAGGCGCCGAGGTCGGCGCCGCCGCCCGCCCGGCGGCCGTAGGGCGTGCGCGCGGCCAGCTCGAGCATGGCGCGCAGGCGCTTCGCGTCCCAGGCCCGGCGCGCCTCCAGGGGCGCCGCGGACAGCCGGGCGAAGTGCCGGACGGCGGGCCCGTACCAGAGCGGGTTCCGCCGCACCAGCTTCTCCCCCACCTGAAGGCGCTTCAGGCGCGCGGAGTGGCGCTGCAGGGTGGAGCGCTTGAGCATGTCGCGGTCGATCCCCGTGGGAGAAGGCGGCGGGCCGAGCCGAAATTACCGCAGTCGGCGCCGCCACGCACCTCGCGCGGGCGTCTCGCGCGCCGCGCTCGCTCCCGGAGGAAGCGCGGGCCGGCGCGAGAGGGCGCCGGCTCGCTCGCTACTCGAAGCCCCCGGCCCGCAGCTCGAGCCCCGCTCTATTGGCCGCGCCTTCCCGCCGCCACCGCTCCTCCACCCAGTCGTCCAGGAGCGCCTTGACGATGATGGCCGCCGGCACCGCGAGGAGCACGCCCACGATCCCCGCCAGCTTCGCCGCGGCCAGGATGGCGACGATGATCGCGACCGGGTTGAGCCCGGTGGCCTCGGCCATGATGCGGGGCACGAGCAGATGGTTCTCGAGCTGCTGGATCACCACGTAGAGGACGGCCACCCACAGGCCCAGGAGAGCGTGGTCCGACGCGGCCACCAGGATCGCCGGCACGGCGCCGATGAGCGGTCCGATCACCGGGATCAGCTCGGTCACGCCCGCGAGCAGGGCGAGGACGAGCGCGAACTTGACGTGCAGCAGCACGAGCCCCAGGTAGCTGAGCGCCCCGATCACGACTCCGAGCAGCACCTGGCCGCGGAGCCACAGGCCGAGCCGCTGCTTCACGCGGTCGAAGAGCCGCTCCACGCGCGCGCGCCGGGGGCCGGGCGCCAGCTCGACGATCACCCGCCGCAGGCCTCGCTGGTCCATGGCCATGTAGAAGGTGAGGATCAGCACGCCGAACACCGAAGCCACGCCCCGGGCGAAGCCGAGCGCCCGTCCGAACGCGCCCTTCGCCGCCTCGCCGAGCCCCTGGGTGAGCGAATGCAGCGCGTTCTCCAGCATGCCGGCGACCTGCGGGCTGCCCGTGCTGCGCAGGAACTCCACGCTGCGCCGGTAGATGTCGGGCAGATTGGCGGCGAGCTGGCGCACCTGCTCGGCCACGACCGGCACGAAGGTGACGACGATGAGGACGAGGATCGCCAGGATGCCGAAGAAGAGGCCGGCCAGCGCCGCGAGCCGCGGCAGGCCGCGCCGCTCGAGGAATCCGATCCAGGGATCCAGCGCCGCCGAGAGCACCGCGGCCACGAAGATCGTGATCAGGACCTCGCGCAGCACGAAGGCCAGCGTCGCGGCCACGACGAGGGCCAGGGCCGTGAGCAGGCTGCGGGTCGAGACGGCGAAGGCGCGCTCGCGGCTCACGGCTGTGCGTGCCTCCTCACCACAGCTCCCCTTGCGGCCACAGCTCCCTGGGCGCGATCGGCGCGAGCCCCAGTCGCCGCTTCATCTCGTTCGCGCTCGCCGGCGAGTGGCCCGCCCAGTGGTTGTTGAAGTAGCCGAACACCTCGCGCACCTCGGGCAGGGCGCGCTCGAGGTCGGCCTGCCACGCCCCCAGCTCGCCCGTGCGGTCGAGGACCAGGCGATCGTAGCGCTCGATCTCGCGGCGGTCGCCGAGCCAGCGGCAGTAGAGGAAGTCCGCCGTCAGCTCGGTCACGCGCGGCAGGCTGCGCCATTCGGTCCAGGCCAGCGCCGCGCGGTGGCGGCGGAGCAACTCGCGCGTCTCCGGCACGTGCCAGGAGACGTGCCGGAACTCGACGGCGAAGCGCACGTCCCGGGGGACGGCGGCGAGGAAGCGATCCAGCACGCCGGCCGTTCCCGCGTCGCGCTCGAATTCGGCCGGCATCTGCACGAGCAGCGGCCCCAGCTTCTCCCCCAGCGGCGCCAGGGCCTCCACGAACTCGGTCAGGTGCTCGCCGATGTTCGCGAGGCGCGACTCGTGGGTGATCCTCTGCGGCACCTTGGCCGTGAAGACGAAGCCGGCGGGCGTGTGGCGATCCCAGGAGCGGACGACCGAGGGTCGCGGCGGATGGTAGAAGGTGGTGTCCAGCTCGACGGTGTCGAACACCTGCGCGTAGAAGGGCAGCCAGTCCTCCTGCCGGGCGCCGGGCGGATAGAAGGAGCCCACCCAGTCGGGATACGACCATCCCTGGGTGCCGAGGTGGATGCGGGCCGGGAAGGCGGCGGACATGCGGCGGAGCTTACCCGAGCCGCGGCTTTCTCGCAGCGGCCTCGGGCACGGGGCGGGCCGAGGCCCGGGGAGCCTCGGGCCAGAGGCTCTCGCCGGCCGGCAGACCCGGGCCGCGGCCCAGCAGATAGCGGTCGAAGAAGGCGCGGACGCGCCGCTCGTACTCCGCCCGGTGCCGCTTCCAGCCTTCGTTGTGCCCGGCGCCGGGTATGAGCCAGAGAGGATGCCTCGCCCCCGCCGCCCGCCACAGTCGCCGCGCGTGCTCCACCGAGAGGCGGTTGTCGGCCATGGCATGGATCAGGAAGAGCGCCCGGTCGGCGAGCTGCGCGGCCGCGGGCTCGACGTCCACCTCGCCCAGGTCGTGGCCGGTGACGACGCGGCCCAGGGCCCGCGCCAGGTGCGCCGAGCGCCGCGGCAGGCGAGCCCAGCGCTCGGAGGAATCCTCGAGCGCCAGCGTCGCGTGCACGAAGGGTCCGTCGGCGACCACCGCGACCACCTCGGGGTTCGCCGCCGCCACGATCACGGCCACCGAGCCGCCCAGGGACTCGCCGAGCAGCCCCAGGGCGTGGCCGGCCAGCGCCGGCTCCGCCCGCAGCCAGTCCAGCGCGGCCTGCGCGTCCACGATCTCGTGGTGACCGAGCGTGGTGGGCAGCCGCCGGCTCCAGCGCGACGAGCGGAAGTTCACGGCCAGGACTCCGTAGCCGGCCGCGTGCAGGAAGGCCGCATAGCGCCAGGCGCGGGAGTGGTCGCGGCCGTAGCCGTGCAGCACCAGCACCACCGCCGGCTCGCGCGGCGCCAGCAGCCAGCCGTCGAGCGCGTCGTCCTCGCCCACGGCGATCCGCACGTGCCGGGCCTCGCGGTCCAGGTTCGGGGCCCCGCCCAGGTCCCGCGGCAGATGCGGATAGAAGCCGAGCAGCACGGCGCCGCCCAGGACCGCCGCGCCCGCCACGATCAGGCCGAGCGTGACACCGCTCGCCAGCAGCAGGCCCGGGCCGAGCGCGACGAGCGCCGCGCCCGGGAGGATGACGCTCAGGATCATCGGCGCCCTCCGGCGCGCCGCAGGGAAGATCCGGACGGCGCGCGGCCGCCGACTATCGCACCCGCGCCCGCCCCGGACAACACGCCGGGCCGGGGATCGCTCCCCGGCCCGCGCGTCCTCGCGAGCGCGGCTAGCCGCGCCGCGCCACCGGCACGTACGCGCGCTGCGTCGCGCCCGTGTAGATCTGCCGCGGCCGCACGATGCGCGTCTCGGGGTCCTTGCGCATCTCCACCCACTGCGCGATCCAGCCGGGCAGACGGCCGATGGCGAACATGACCGTGAACATGTTCACCGGGATCCCCAGCGCCTTGTAGATGATGCCCGAGTAGAAGTCCACGTTCGGGTACAGCTTGTGGCTGATGAAGTAATCGTCCTTGAGCGCGATCTCCTCGAGCTTCTTGGCCAGCTCGAGCTGGTGGCTGTGCACGCCGAGCTTGGCCAGCACCTCGTCGCACGACTTCTTCAGGATCTTGGCCCGAGGATCGTAGTTCTTGTAGACCCGGTGGCCGAAGCCCATCAGCCGGCTGTTGTCCTTCTTGTCCTTGGCCCGGTCCACGAACTTCTGCGCGTCCCCGCCCTCGGCTTCGATCCGCTCCAGCATCTCGATCACCTGCTGGTTGGCGCCGCCGTGCAGGGGCCCCCAGAGCGCGCCGATCCCGGCCGAGATGCTGGCGAACAGGTTGGCCCGCGAGCTGCCCACCACCCGCACCGTGCTCGTCGAGCAGTTCTGCTCGTGGTCGGCGTGCAGGATGAGGAGCAGGTCCACGGCCTTCGCCAGCACCGGGTCCACGGGGTACGCCTCCGCGGGCGTGGCGAACATCATGTGCAGGAAGTTCGTCGCGTAGTCCAGGTCGTTCAGGGGGTAGATGAACGGCTGGCCGATCGAGTGCTTGTAGGAGTAGGCGGCGAGGGTCGGCATCTTGGCGATCAGCCGGATGATGGAATCGCGCAGCGTCTGCTCCGTCTCGGGGTCCTGGTAGAACGTCGCCAGCGCCGCCACCGCCGCGGCGCAGACCGGCATCGGGTGCGCGTCCTTGGGCAGCGCCTCGAAGAAGCGGCGGAAGCTCTCGTGCAGCAGCGTGTGCCGGCGCACCGAGCCCGAGAACTCCTCGAGCTGGGCGCGCGAGGGCAGCTCGCCGTACACGAGGAGCCAGGCCACCTCGAGGAACGTGGACTTCTCGGCCAGCTCGGCGATGTCGTAGCCCCGATAGCGCAGGATCCCCTTCTCGCCGTCGATGAACGTGATCGCGCTCCGGCACGAGCCGCTGTTGCCGAAGCCGGGATCGAGCGTGATCATCCCGGTCTTGGCCCGGAGCGTCTCGATCACGATCCCCACTTCGCCCTCGCTGCCGACGACCAGCGGCAAGGTCACCGAGCCTCCGTCGTAGCTGAGCGTCGCGCTGGCCGTGGCCGGCTTCGTGGACTGTGTCGACATCCGGCACCTCCTCCTCGTGGTTGGCTGCGTTCCGCGCCTACCCGGCAGGCGACCGCGCCTCGACGAGGCGCACGTGGTCGGCGCGGCGATGGCTGAGACTCTGGATCGATCTGGTTCGAGCGCGGAGGTCCGTGTCCGTCGCCGGGCCACTGGGCATCGGCGGGCAAGGCGAGTGGCGCCGGAAGCGGAGAGACGGGCGGCCGGACTCCGGGACGGGTCGCATTCTATACCCCACCTAAGGCGAAGGCGAGGCTCCCGAGGTACCAGCGCGGCCGGCCCGGCCGGCCGCGCCTCAGACGGCTCGGGGGAGCAAGGGCGGCTCGGGCTCCTGCTCGCGCGCGGCCCAGCGGAAGTAGATGACGGAGGCCACCGCCCAGTAGAAGAGACCCCCCGGGATCCACATGATGAGCCCGCCCAGGCGCTGGTCGTCGAGCGCGCTCATCCCCCCCAGCCGGGGCGCCAGGGCGTACCACTCGTACAGCGGCCGGCTCGCGAGCACGATCGGCGCGGCCACGATCATCATGGGAAAGCCGAGCAGGAAGAGGTAGAGCATCTTCCCCGGCGCGCTGAGGGGCCGGCGCGCCGCGTCTCCCCCCGCGATCGGCCACCACATCAGGAACGCCGTGCCCATGAGCATGAGGTGCATGGCCACGTGCACGGTCTCGCTGCGCATCATCCGGTCGTAGAACGAGGGCACGTGCCAGAGGCCGAGCACGACGGCGGAGAGGACGAAGCCCAGCGGCACGCCGGCCACGAAGTCCCAGAGGCGGCTCACGGTCGGATGGCGCAGGAGCCGGCGCCGGAGCCACGGCGGCAGGCCGCGGAGCAGGAGGAGCGGGACCACCTGGGCGAGGAGCATGTGCTGGAGCATGTGCATCCAGAACAGGGAGTCGTCGCTCAACTCGTCGAGCGGACCGTTGAGGGCCAGGACCAGCACCGCGATCCCGCCCAGGAAGAGGGCCACGGGGCCCGTCCCCGCGGGGGCCGCCTGCGGATCGAGCCGCGCGCGCCAGGGCCCGATGGCCAGCAGGTAGAGAAGGGCGAGCAGACCGCAGCCCGCGAGCACGCTCAGATGCCACTCCCAGGGCCACCACGAGAAGCTCGCCGCGGGTTGGCGGTCCACGGGGTAGACGGCCTCGATCGTGACGGCGGCAGCGCCCGCGGCGCGCCGGACGTGACCGCGGATCGCCACCGTGTCGCCCAGGCTGGCGAGCCCGCCGGGCCGGACCTGCCCCGGCGGCAAGCCGATCACCGTGAAGTACTGCCGCCGCCGGAGATCGAAGAAGCCCAGGCGCCGAGGCGCGCCCGGCGCCAGCACGGGGCGCTGGTCCGCCGTGCCGCCCGCCACGAAGCGGGCGGGATCCACGAAGATGCCGGCCAGGGAGACCTCCTCGTCGTCCGCGTCGGCGGCGGCGCGCCCGGGGACGGCGAGGAGGATGAGGAAGGCGCAGGCGGCGAGCCCCCGGGTCCAGCGAGGCAGCCTGACCGCGCGGGCGCGGCGCGGCCCCACTGACGTTCCACCGGCCTCGACCATGGCCTCTATGATGCGGCCAGGCCCGGCCCGGATCGGCGGCCGGTCGGTCCGGGAGATGTCAGGAACACCCGCGCCGGTCGCGGCGCTCGGCCCTGTCAGAGCGCTCGCGTCACCTCGGCCACCATCGCGGCCGGCGACAACGCCTCCCCCGTGGCCCGCTCGAGGGTCCCGCGCCAGTCCCGGCGGCGCCCGTCGCGGTAGAACCGCTCGGCCAGGAACGCCCCCACCTCGGGGCTCGAGACGAAGCGAGACTCCGCCTCCGGCCCGCCGCCGAGCACCACCCTCAGGATGTGGGCCTTGAGCTGCGAGGCCATCATCTCGCCGAGGAGATAGTTGTGGTAGTACACCGGCGCGGTCGTGAAGTGGATCTTGCTCGCCCAGTCCGGCGCTTGGCGACTCTCGGGCCGGCGCACGAGCTGCAGGCGCTCGACCAGGCTCCACCACAGCGCGTCCAGGTCCTGCCGAGGATCCCGGTAGAGAGCCCGCTCCATGTGCGCCATCACCAGCATCCAGCGTGCCTGCACGAGGAGCTGGGCCGCCTGTGCGCGAGCGCAGGCCGCGGCCGCCGCCCGGGCCTCGTCCGCCGGGACGCCGGCGTGCCGCTCCAGCCACGCCGCGCTCTTCGACTGACGCCCGAAGAGCATGGCGCTGGCCTCGGTCGTGAGAATGTGCGCGGGCTCGCGCAGCACGAAGGGCAGCGAGGGGTCGATGTGCAGGTCGTAGACCGCGTGCCCGAACTCGTGCAGCAGGGTGCTCATCCAGTGCTCGTCGGGCCGCACGTTGCAGAGCACGCGGATGTCCTCGCCGCGATCCACGCAGACGCAGAAGGCGTGCTGGCTCTTGCCGGGCCGCTCGTACAGATCCGCGCGCCCGAGCAGCCCGCTCACGTCCAGGCCCACCGCGGCATAGCTGCGCGTCAGGAACCGCTCGAGCGGCTGCCCGGCGAAGAAGCGATCCAGGTCGATCCCCTCCCCCGGCGCCTCCTGGAAGAAGGGATCGGCGTAGTGCCAGGGCCGCAGCTCCTCGGGGCCGATGCCGAAGCGGCGGGCGAGGCGCTCGTCCAGCCCGCGCTTGTAGAGCACGAAGGGCGCGCGGGTCTCGCGCTCGACCTCGTCCAGCAGACGGAACAGCGCCGTCTCGTCCAGCTCGTCGAGCGTCAGGCGCATGACGTAGTAGTTGTCGAAGCCGATGCTCCGCGCAGCCTCGTTGCGCAGCTCGACCAGCTCGAGCAGGTCCTCCGCCACCTCGGCGCCCACCTGCTTGGCCGCCTCCCAGGCGCGCCGCCTCTCGGCCGCATCGCCGGACTCCGCGAGCACCCGCCGGAGGTCGTTGTCGGTGACGCGCCGGCCGTCCAGCACGGCGCGGAAGGTGTTGAACCTGCTCTCCAGGCGCTTCTCGAGCTGCACGAGGCGCTCGATCGTGGCGGGCTCGATCTGCTGCGAGCGATGCAGGTTGAGGAGGATGGCGAGCTGGCGGGCCAGCTTCGCCTCGCCGACGCCGCCCTCGGCCTCGAGGGCGCGGAGGAAGGCGTAGGCCTCCCGCCGCGAGAAGACCAGCCGGAGGCGGGTGTCGAAGCGCGCCGCCTCCTCCTCCGCGGCCGGATCGCCCGTGAGGCTCGCCTGCCAGTAGGCCAGATTGTGCTGCCGGTGGAGGGGCTCGATCTCCTCCACCAGTCGGTCGATGAATGCCGCCAGTGCGCGCTCGCGTTTCTCGCTGGTCGCCTTCGCGCTCTCCATGGCTGCTCCTCGTGAGGGGGACGAGATTCCGGCCGCGCTTCGGGGATGCCGGCCGACGAAGCGGGCGCTGCATTGTATCAGAGAGCCGGCGAGGCCGCGCCCGACGGAATCGAAGTCGAGCGCGTGAGAGAGCGCCGCGCCCGACGCCTTCGAGGCCGAGCGCCCGAGAGAGCGCCGCGTCGGCTCACCGCGGCCGGATCATGACGGCGAAGCGACGCGCTCGCGCCTGGGGTGGGCGCGAGCGCGCGCGGCGCGGGCGCGGCCTATGCCGCGCGGCTGTCGAGCGGAGGACTCTCCGCGCCGGATTCCGGCGCGCCGTTTCCACCGGCGGAGATCGGGGCGCCCGCGCTCTCGGCGAGGCGCACCTCCACCACCGCCTCCGGGCGGAGGAGATGCGGTCCGTCCGCCGTGAGCACGACGAAGAAGCCGGCGCCCTGCTGATTCATGAAGTCCGAGAGCCGCTGGGTCTGCCGCTGGAGCGGCATCCACACCTTCCCGCTCAGCGAGGCGCCGTCACTCAGTCGCAGCTCGGCGTCCTCTTCCCGCCAGGGCTGGAACCCGCGGGCGAAGACGTCGCTCTGCAGAACGTGCCGGCCGGGTGTCACGCGCACGAGGCGCGCCTTGTTGAAGAGGTGGATGCGCCCCTCGTCCCCCACGGCGACGGTGAGGAAGGGCATGGACTCGTTCACCTTCTCGAGAATTGTCTGATGCCGCACACCCGCGGCGTCCAGGTCGAGGAAGATCGCCCCCGCCACGCCCTCCGCGTGGCTCGACCAGAGGGTGACCGGTACGCGGCGCTTCGGGACGTAGTGATCCATCGTGGACCTCGGCAGGCTCGACAATCGTGAGGAGCAACCTCGGCGTGGGGCCGGGCGCGCCATAGCAACACTTCTGCCGCCGCGGCGGATGGCCGGGGGCGGGGGCTCAATCTCGCGGCCGGCCACGCCGTGGGCGGCGGGGCGTGCGCTCGCCGCGCTCCCCGCGGGCCACGAGCCATTGCACTCCGCAATGCTTTCGCGGGCGGCGGCGTGCTCCTGCACGCGGGCGCCCCGCCCCCGGGGGCGAGCCCCGGGCTCGGCGCAGGGCGCGCGGCGGCCTCTCTTTGCTACCCTGGCCCCATGAACGCCCTGGCCCCTCCGCGAGAGCGCCTTCCCCACCGGCGCGAGTGGCCGCATCCGGGTCCCTGGCTGCTCCTCTTCGCCGCCGGGTTCGCCGTTCGCGCCCTCGCCCTCTGGCTCGTCGGCGGGGCCCGGCCGCTGCCCGCGGGCGCCGCCGACATCGACTCCGTCGCCTGGAACCTGGCGAGCGGCGCCGGCTTCGCTCTCGACGGCCCAGCCGGGCCCGTGCCCACGGCGCACCTTCCTCCCTTGCTCCCCTGGCTCGTGAGCCTCGTCTATCGCGCCGCGGGACATCGGCAGCTCGCGGCGCTCCTCCTGCAATGCGCGCTCGGCTCGCTCGTCCCCCTCCTCCTCGTGGCGCTCGCGGGCGTGACCTTCGGCCTCACGACCGGGCGGCTGGCAGCCTGGATCGCCATCTTCGATCCACTGCTGGCGCGCTCGTCGGCCTCCCTCGGCGAAGAAGCGCTCTTCTCGACCCTCCTGCTCGTCGGTCTCCTCGCCACGGCCGAGTGGGTGAAGACGCCGCGCCGCGGGCGCGCCCTGGGGACCGGACTGCTCTGGGGGCTCGGCGCGCTCGCACAGCCCGCGGCGATCGCCCTGCCGATCCTGGTCACGGGGTGGGCCTGGACGCCGCTCGGTCTCACCCTGGCGCCGCGCGAGAGGGTGCGCCAGGTGCTCTTCCTGATCCTGGGAGTCGTGCTGGCCATCGGCCCCTGGACCCTGCGCAACGCCGTCGTGCTCCGGACGTTCGTGCCCATCACGAGCGAGGCGCGGCGCCCGGTCGCCGGCCGCCCTCCGGGCGCGAAGCAGGCCGCCACCGGCCTCCGCGCGGCACCGCCGGAGCCCACGGGGGCGCGTCCTCCTCCGGGCGCGCAGTCCCCGACGGGCGCGGCCGCGGGAGCGCTGGCCTTCGTGGGCGGGCGCCTGGACGAGTGGCCCGCGCAGGCGACCCGGGGACTCGCGGGCTTCTGGAGGCTCGGCATCGAGGACGGGGGCGGACCGGGCGGATCCCGCGGAGGATTGGCGCGGGGCCTGCCCAGCGGGATCGCCCTCTGGTTCGCGCTCCTCTACCTCGGCTCGCTCTGGGGACTCGCCCGCACGATGCGCGGTGCCCGGCGCTGGTTCCAGTCGCTCCCGCTGCTGGCGATCCTCTACCTCGTCGCCCTGGTCGTGCTCATCCCCGGGCTGCCGCGCTCCCGCGCGCCCATCGAGCCGGCCCTGGCCCTGTACGCGGCCGTGGGCCTCGAGGATCTACGGCACCGCCTGCGCGCGCGGGCACGCGGCATCAAGCTGGTGGCGGGGAAATGGCGTGGGGCGGGGTGAAGGGCGGCGGAGCGGGTCCGCCGCGGAACGCGCTACTTGGGGATGACGCTGGCGACGCGGAAGCGAAACGAGTAGGTGCGCGGCTGGTTCTCGATGCGGAAGACCAGATCCACGCCGAACGTCTTGTCCGCGAACTGCGGGGCCGTGGCGTCCTCCGGCAGGAGCGGCCGGTGGAGCTGCTGGTCGCTTCCCGCCGGGTCCACCAGATAGTCCAGCGGCAGCAGGTAGTCGCTGTAGCGCTGGAGTCCGGGGATCTGCGTGGGCGCCTGGGTGCTGAAGCGATCCTTCCAGGCCGTCGTGGCATGGGCCACCTCGCCGTTTCCACCCAGGGGATCGAAGAAGGTGCAGCGGTCCCAATCGATCCATACCGGCTGGTCCTTGCGGTTCTCGATCTGGATGTAGAGCGCGTCCGGCGCGGGCTTGAAGTAGAAGGAGAGGTCCCGATCCTGGAAGGTGAAGCGCTCGCTGCCCGGCACGGTCTGCTCGAAGCGGTAGCGATAGAGAGCGGTGGCCGAGCCGGGCGCGGCGGAGGCGGAGTCCGCGGCCCCGCTCACGAGGCTCTGCAGGCCGTCCTCGCCCACGGTCGAAGGAGGCGCCGTGCCTGGGGCGACAGCAGGCGGCGCTCCGGCCGGCGGGGTCGAGGCGCAACCAGCTAGGACGGTGGCCGCGAGCAACGCGGCCAAGACATGCAGGCCAGTCCTGGGAACCACGTCCCGAGACTAGCCGCCTCGATCAGGAGTCGTCAAGGAGGCGCCGTCGCCCGGGAAGGCGTCCGGCGCCCCCATTGTTCCTGCGCCACCGAGGACAGCGCGGCCCGCCGCCGCTACCTCGTCGTGCGGCGGGTCTCGAGGAGGACGGCCATGCTCTGGCTTCCCAGCGTGTAGACGGACTTGAAGGTGCCCTCGACGCCGACCGTCGCTCCAGTGCGGGGGGCGCCGCCCCCCTGGCTCACGACGTTGAGGGTGCCCGTGCCGTCGTCCACCTGGTACGCGCCGTAACCCAGGAGCCCCGCCGACTCGCCGACGTGGCCCGAGATGTGCACGACCTTGCCGTCGAAACGAGCGGGATCGTCCAGCAGCGTCTTGATCTGGATCGTCCCGCCCTGGCAGCCGAGGCTGGCCGCGAGCCCGATCGCCGCCAGCGCCAGGACCACGAGACCGACCGTGACTCTCGCTCTCCGCATACGCGCCTCCTGTCCTCCACCAAGGAACGCCCCGCGCCGTGTCCCGGCCGGGCATGGTCGCGGGGGAGCCGACGCGCGCCGGCCGATCCGCTCCGCCTGCTGATGAACCTGGCGCGCCCGGGGTGACAAGTCAATCAGAACCCGGGCGGCCTTCCCGCGTAGCCCGTCAGCTCCACGTAGCCGTCTCCCGCGACGGCGCGCCCGCGCGAGATGCCTTGCACCAGCACGCTGCCCTCCCAGTAGGTGACGCCCGTGCTGCCCCCGGTGACCAGCTCCTGATCGGGGACGGTCGGACGCACCGTCAGGTCGAGCCCCGCGCCGGGAATCCGCAACCGCCAGCCCGCGGGATAGACCCCGCCGCTCGCCGGGCTCCGCCAGCGCGCCGTCTCCTCGAGGGACCAGTCGGCGAGCGCCAGGTGCCGCACCTGGCCATCCGGCTCGACCAGCGTCCCGCTCGAAGCCGGCTCGATGCCGCCGCCGCGCAGCCGCAGGCGATAGAGCATGAGATCCCGGCCGTCTCCCAGCCTGAGGCCGAACCAGTCCCATCCGGCCTGCCCCGGCGCGAGCTGGCTCGTGCCGAACTCGTGGTCCATCCACGACACCCCCGACACCGGGAAGGAGCGGCCATCCAGGGTGAGCGTGCCCTGCGTGGCGAGGCGGGTGAAGGAATAGTAGTGCGAGGCGTGCCCCTCCCCCGGACCCTTCACGCTGATCCCGCCCACGCCGTGCACGACCGGCGGCCGCAGCGGCACGAGCGCCAAGTCGAGAGCGAGGCCGCGCGCCCGCGCCACCAGCCGCTGCGTGCGGCCGTCGGCGTCCAGCCGCGCCGACCACCCGTCCACCCAGACGTGATAGCGCGTGCTGTCCGCTCCCGCCAGCCCCAGCGCGGGGCGCTGGGCCAGCTCCGTCCAGCGGAAGCGCCCGCGCGACTCGTCCGTGATCGCAAGGTGGGCGAGCAGGACGTCGCGCGGCGCCCAGGCCGAGCGGCTCGCGCGCCACGCCGCGGCCATGCCGACGCGGAAGAAAGTCAGCTCGTAGCCGAAGCGCCGCTCGCCCGCCGCGACGCGTCCCGTGCTGTACCACCATTCGACCCGGTACGCCGGATGGGACGCGTGATCTCGCGGGAAGCGGAAGCGGTAGGGGGCCACGGCCAGGCGGTAGCCTTCGCGCCAGGGCGGCGGCGCCGAGCGGGACGCCGCCTGCGGCGGCGCCAGGATCGCGGCCCCGAGGAGCGCGAGCGCCAGCCGGCGGCCCGGGCTCACTCCGTCCTCATGGCTTCGCTCGCCACGCGCGTGGCCGCGAACTGCGCCGGGCCCAGGGCGCCCAGCAGGGAGGCAGCCAGGATCAGGGCCAGGGCGCGGGCGAAGATCCAGGGATCCACCGCGAGGCGGATCGTCCAGCCGAAGAACTCCTTGTTGATCACGAACACGAGGACGAGCGCGAGCGCGAGCCCGGCCACGCTGCCGAGGAGCGCCCCACACAACCCCAGCAGCCCGCTCTCCACGAGCACCATGCTCCGCACCTGGCTGCGCAGGGCGCCCGCGGCCCGCAGGATGCCGATGTCGCGGCCGCGTTGCACGATCAGGGCGGTGAGCGCGCCCACCACCCCGAGCACCGCCACGAGCACGGCGATCGCCTGCAGCGCCCAGGTGATCTGGAAGGTCTGATCGAAGACGGTGAGCACCCGCTGGCGCAGCAGACGGTTGGGCATCACGCTCAGGACCAGGTGGCCGCCCGCCGCCTCGAGGACGCGCGCCCGCACGGAGTCCACGTTCGCTCCGGGTCGCAGGTAGAGGGCCAGGCTCTCGGTGCGCCGCTCGCGCCAGAGGCGTGCGTAGAGGCTCTCGTCCATGAGGATCGCCCCGGCGTCCGTGGTGTAGTCGTAGAAGACCCCGGCGATCGCCAGCCGCGCCTCCCCCGCCGGCGTGGCCAGCCGGATCGTGTCGCCCACGGAGACGCGCTGGTGGTGCGCGAAGCTCTCGGTCACGAGCACGGCCCCCGCGGCCCGCGCCCGCTCGAGGATGCGCGCCGAGGAGCCGCGCAGGAATTGCAGGTGCCCGTACCTGGCCTCCACGCCCAGGTCCACCCCGCCCACGAAGACCACGCCGGCCGGCGCGCCGGGGCGCGCCAGCGTCACGCGCGTGCCGCGAAAGCCGTCCACGGCCTCGACCCCGGGCAGGGCGCGGACCGCCGCGACGAAGCTCGCCGGCAGGGCCGTCGCGGCTGCGGCCATGCGGTGCCCCACCGGGTCCACGTAGAGGTCGCCGCGGAGCGTCTGCCGCACCCACACCTCCACCGTGCGGCGGAAGCTCCCGACCATGATGGAGAGCGCCACCATCATGCCCACCGCCACCATCAGCGCCGAGACGATCGCGCCGGTGCGGGCCGCCGCCTCGCGCAGATCGCGGGCGCCGAGCGACGCCGCGACGCCTCCCAGACGCCGGAGCAGCGGATCGGCGGAACGCCCGACGGCCACGACCACGGCCGGAGCCGCGAGCGAGAAGGCGAGGAGGAGCAGAGCGGCGCTGGCGAAGCCGCCCTCCGGGTGGCGCGCCCGCACCGTCCAGAGCGCGGCCACGGCCGCCAGGACGAGCGCGCCCAGTCCGCCGAGGGCGAGTCCCGCCCGCGGCGGATGCTGGGCCTCCACGAGCGATCCCTGGCGCAGCGTGAGAGCGGGCGGAGTGCGCGCGGCCTCGAGCGCCGGGGCCAGGGCCGAGAGCGCGGCCGTCACCAGCGCCAGCCCGACGCCGGCCAGGGCGCCGGTCGGATCCGGGTGCAGGCGGGTGGCGGCGTGCACGAGGTAGAGGTCCGTCAGCGTCCGGGCCACCGCGCCCAGCGCGAGACGGGCGAGCGCCGCCCCGGCCGCGAGCCCGAGGAGGCCGCCCGCGAGCCCGTAGATCAGCCCCTCGCCCAGCAGCAGCCCGCCGGCCTGCGCGCGCGTCACCCCCAGGGCGCGCAGCAGCCCGATCTCGCCGCGCCGCCGCAGGACGGCCATCGAGACGGCGTTGAAGATGAGGAAGCTGGCGACGAAGAGGGCGATGAAGGAGAGCGCGGTGAGGTTCAGGGCGAAGGCCCTGACCATGGACTCGACCTGCGCCGTGCGCGTGGCGGTGGGCCCGACCTCGAGGCCCGGGGGCAGGCGGCGCGTCAGCGCGGCGACCACCTCCTCGCGTCGCGCGGGGTCCACGATGAGGTCCACGCGATCCAGCTGCCCTTCGCGCCCGAACACGTCCTGGGCGGTGGCGATGTCCACGAGGACCACGTTGCCGGCGAAGGCCTGCTCCAGCTCGGGCGAGGCGATGCTCCAGCGGACCGTGAGCGACACGGGCCGGCCGGAGGCCAGAACCGTCAGGCTGTCCCCGAGCCGTAGCCCGTGGCCGCGCGCGAACGAGGCGGTGACCGCGGCCCCGAAGGGACGCTCCAGCAGGGCGAGCGCGCCCTCGCGGGCTCGGGCCGCGTGGCCCGCCGACCCGCCGGGCCCCGCGGCCGACGCCCCTTCGGCGGGATAGAGCGCGAAGGGGCCCTCGGAGAAGACGTCGATGCCCAGCACCAGGACCGTCTCGCGGTAGGGACCGCGGGCGCGCGTCCCCAGGGCGCCGGCGAAGACGGCGCGGTCGGCCGGCGGACCGGCCTTGGCGAGGGCGTAGACCTCGACGAGCGGGGCCGCCGCGCGCACGCCCGGCGTGGCGCGGGCCACCAGGAAGAGGCGCTCGTCGAAGCCCGCGGCGTCGCCGCTGATCTCCAGGTTGGCCTTCCCGGTCACCGCGTCCACGGTCTGGGAGAACGAAGCCAGGGCGGAGTGGTTGGCGAGGCGGACGCTCACGAACACCGCCACGCCCAGGGTCACGCCGCCGATCGTGAGCAGGGCGCGCGGCCACTCCCGCAGCAGGTGGCGCAGGCTCACCCAGCGCAGGAGGAAGCTCATGCGGGCACGCCCGCGGAGCCGGAGCCCGCGACCAGGCGGCCGTCGGCCAGCTCGACCACCCGATCGGCGCGCGCGGCGGCCTCGCGGCTGTGCGTGACCAGGAGCACGGTGGCCCCGTGCGCGCGGCCCACGCGGCCCAGCAGCTCGAGCACCTGCGCGGCCGAGCGGGAGTCGAGGTTGCCCGTGGGCTCGTCGGCCAGCACCAGCGCCGGCCCCGCGAGGAGCGAGCGGGCGATCGCCGCCCGCTGCATCTCGCCCCCCGAGAGGGTGTGGGGGCGCGCGCG
Organism: Candidatus Eiseniibacteriota bacterium; assembly: GCA_033853925.1. Lineage (GTDB taxonomy): Bacteria > Eisenbacteria > RBG-16-71-46 > RBG-16-71-46 > RBG-16-71-46 > JANXPZ01. Next base: position 44,741 of record JAWOLC010000022.1, on the reverse strand, counting down.
CCGCCGCGCCGTGAGGCCGACCTCCTCGAGCAGCGCGTCCGCCCGGGTCAGCGTCTCGCGCTCGCTCCCTCCGGCCAGCAGGCCGGGCAGGGCCACGTTCTCGCGCACCGAGAGGGTGGGCAGCAGGTTGAAGAACTGATGCACCATGCCGATCCGCTCGCGGCGCTGGCGCGTGCGCTCGTCGTCGCTCAGGCTCTCGACCTCGCGCCCCACCACCCACAGGCGCCCCGAGGTGGGCGAGTCGAGCCCGGCGACCAGATGGAGAAGCGTGCTCTTCCCCGAGCCGCTGCGCCCGACGATGGCCACGAACTGGCCCGGCGGCACCGCCAGGGAAAGGCGGTCCAGCGCCACGACCCGCTGCTCCCCCGCGCCGTAGACCTTGACCACCTCGTCCAGGCAGACCGCCTGCTGCTCAGGGCGCACGGAGCCCCACCGCGGAGGCGCCGAGCAGGTGCCGCAGGGCGGACTCGAGTTCGGGGAAGCGGAAGGAGTGGCCGGCCGCCAGCAGGCGCGCGGGCTCCACCCGCAGGCTGGCGAGCAGCGCGCCGTCGGCCATCTCGCCGAACAGCGCCCGCAGGGCGAAGGCCGGCGCCGGGAGCCAGGCCGGACGGTCCAGGGCGCGGCCGAGCGCGCGCGCGAAGACCCGATTCCGCACCGCCCCCGGCGCGGTGACGTTCACCGGGCCCGCCAGGCTCTCGTCCGCGAGCAGACGCTCGAGCGCCGCGATCACGTCGTCGATCGCCACCCAGCTCCACCAGGCCCACCCGTTCCCCAGGGGGCCGCCCAGCCCGAGGCGGAAGATCGGCAGCAAGCGCGCGAGCGAGCCGCCGCCGGGCGAGAGCACCAGCCCCAGCCGCGGGTGGACGACACGGATGCCCGCGGAGCCGGCGGGCGCCGCGGCTTCCTCCCAGGCGCGGCAAAGCTCGGCGAGGAACCCGGTGCCCGGCCGGCTCCGCTCGTCCAGCCTCTCGTCGCGGCGATCGCCGTACCAGCCGATGGCCGAGACCGAGACGAGCACGCCCGGCCGGCTCGTGCGGGACGCCAGGCGCTCCGCCAGCAACCGGGTCCCTTCGACGCGGCTGGCGCGGATCTGCGCCTTGGTCAGCGGCGTCCAGCGCACGCCGAGCGGCTCCCCCGCCAGGTGCACGACCGCGGCGAAGCCCTCGAGCGCCCGCGCCTCCAGCACCCCGCGCCCCGGGTCCCAGCCGATCTCCTCGGCCCCCGCGGCGCGCCGGCTGAGGCCCAGCACCGTGTGCCCGCGCGCCCGCAGGGCGGGCAGCAGCGCCGAGCCGATCAGGCCGCGCGGGCCGGTGACGAGAATGCGCATGGGGCCAGGCACGACTCCGGGGCCGGTGACCCGGCCCCGGGAGGAGGTCAACAGCGAGCGGCCTCGACTCCGGCTACGACTTCTTCGCCATCGCGTCCATGAAGACCTTGAGGAAGTCCACCGGCACGGGGAAGATCGTGGTGGAGTTGTTCTCGGTCGCGATCTCCGCCAGCGTCTGCAGGTAGCGGAGCTGCAGCGCGGTCGGCTCGCGCGCGATCACGGCCGCCGCCTCGGCCAGCCTCGCCGCCGCCTGGTACTCGCCCTCGGCGTTGATGACCTTGGCCCGCCGCTCGCGCTCCGCTTCCGCCTGCCGCGCGATGGCCCGCTGCATCTCCTGCGGCAGGTCCACGTTCTTCACCTCGACCTTGATGACCTTGACGCCCCACGGCTCGGTCTCGCGGTCGATGACCTGCTGCAGCGCCTGATTCAGCTTCTCGCGCTCCGAGAGCAGCTCGTCCAGCTCGGCCTGCCCCAGGATCGAGCGCAGCGTGGTCTGGGCGATCTGCGAGGTGGCGTAGAGGTAGTTCTCCACCTGCACGACCGCCTCCTGCACGCTGATCACGCGGAAGTAGACCACCGCGTTCACCTTCACCGTGACGTTGTCCTTCGTGATCACGTCCTGCGGCGGCACGTCGAGGGTGACGATGCGCAATCCCACGCGCACGGGCTTGTCGATGATGGGGATGAGCAGCACCAGGCCCGGGCCGCGCTCGCCCAGCAGGCGGCCCAGGCGGAACACCACGAGCCGGTCGTACTCACGGACGACGCGGATGGCGTTCGCCAGGATGACGATCGCCAGCAGCACGAGGAACAGCAGGAAGGGCGCGAGAACCATGATCAGGCCTCCTTGGCGGAGCGCACGCGGAGGGTGAGCCCCGCCACGCCCGTGATGACCACTTCCGAACCCGCTTCCACCTCCGAATCGCTCACCGCGTTCCACAGCTCGCCGCCGATGCGCACCTGCCCGGTCGGCGCGAGGCGCTCGACCGCGATCGCCCGGGTGCCCAGGAGCCCCTTGCGGCCCGTCGTCACCTTGAGAGCCTGCGCCCGGAGACCCTTGCCCACGATGAAGAGGAAGAAGACCGTCGTGGCCCCGGTGGCGCCCAGGATGATGGACCAGGAGAGCCGCGCGCCCTGGCCCTGGAAGAGGATCACCGAGCCCAGGACGAGGGAGAGAACGCCCCCGGTGGCGAGCAAGCCGTGGCTCGCCACCTTGACCTCGGCGACGAAGAAGGCGATGGCGAGCAGGATGAGGGCCACGCCCGCGTAGTTCACGGGCAGGGTCGAGAGCGCCAGGAAGGCGAGGATCAGGCAGATCCCGCCCACCACGCCCGGGAGGATCGCGCCGGGATTCTGCAGCTCGAAGAGCAGGCCGTAGAAGCCGAGGAGCATGAGGATGTAGGCCACGTTCGGGTCCACGAGCACGCCGAGGAGCTTCTGCCTGAGCGTGGGCTTGATCGTGTCGCGCGGCAGGCCGGAGAGCGCGAGCGTCGCCTCCACCCCCTGGCGCGAGATCACCATGCCGTCCGTCTGCTCGAACAGGTCGTCGAGGGAGTTGGCCACGAGGTCCACCACGCCCAGGTCCACGGCCTCGGTCTCACTCGCCGCCACCGCCTTGCGCACCGCGTCCTCGGCCCACTGCACGTTGCGGCCGCGCTGCTGCGCCACCGTCCGCGCGAAGGCGGCGGCGTCGTTCGTGGCCTTGCGCGCCAGGGTCGAATCCATGCCGCCCTGCAGGTTCACGGGCGTGGCCGCGCCGATGTTGGTGCCGGGCGCCATCGCGGCCACGTCGCCGGCCATGACGATGAAGACCCCGGCCGAGGCCGCGCGCGCGCCCGACGGCGAGACGTAGGTCAGGATGGGCACGCGCGAGGCCAGCATCCGCTTCACCATGTCGCGCATGCTGGTCTCGAGGCCGCCCGGCGTGTCGATCTCGATCACGAGCGCCTTGTAGGCCTCGTTCTCGGCGCGGTCCACGGCCCCCGAGAGCGCCTCGGCGGTGAGCGGCGAGATGGGCCCGTCGATGCGCATGACGAGCACGCGGCCCTGCTGGGGCGTCGCCTGGGGCGCCACTCGCCGGCGCGCCTCGTCCAGGCGTCCGCGCGCCTTGGCGAACGGGCTCGCGGGCAGGGCCGGCTTGGGCGGCAGCGCCGGCCCCGCGCGCGCGCGCGGCGCGAGGGCGAGGAGCGCGGCGGCCACGCCGAGCACGAGCAACCCTCCCAGCGGCCAGAGGACCAGCGGCGGGAACGCACGCCGCGCGGGCCGGCATGGCCGCCGCGGGGGCAGGGAGCGGCGAGGCGAGGCCACGAGGACGCGCTTCACGCCCGCTCCTCCGCTCCCCGCCGGGCCAGGGCCGCGCGCCAGGCCTCGGGGTACTTGAGGCCGCTGCCCGTGTCGTAGATCACGACCCGGTCGGCCGCCCCGATCTCGCCGCTGCGCCGGAGCTGGCGGAGCGCCGCCACCGTGGCGCCGCCCTCCGGGCAGGCGAAGCAGCCCTCGCTCGCCGCCAGCTCGAGCATGCCGTCCAGCATCTCCTCCTCCGCCACCGCGACCGCCGTGCCGCCGCTCTCGCGCAGCGCGCGGAGGATGAGGCGGTCCGCGAAGGGCGCGGGCACGCGCAGCCCGCTGGCCAGCGTGCGGGCGTCCTGCCACGGCGTGGCCGTCGCCGCTCCGTCCGCGTAGGCGCGCACCACGGGAGCGCAGCCGCGCGTCTGCACGGCCACGAGACGGGGCAGCGGGCCGGAGGCCCAGCCCAGCTCCTTCAGCTCGAGAAACGCCCGCCACATGCCCACGAGCCCCGTGCCGCCGCCGGTAGGATAGAGGATGACTTCCGGCAGCCGCCAGCCCGATTGCTCGGCGATCTCGTAGCCGAGCGTCTTCTTCCCCTCGAGGCGGAACGGCTCCTTGAAGGTGGCCACGTTCCACCACTCGGGCCCCGGCGCCCACGCGGCCAGCGTCTTGCCGGCGTCGGAGATCGTGCCGGGAACCAGGCGCACCTCGGCGCCGAAGGCGCGCTGCTCGAGCACGAAGGCCTCCGGCGTGTCCTCGGGCACGGCGATGCGACAGCGGAGGCCTGCCGCCGCCGCGTAGGCGGCGGCGGCGCTGCCCGCGTTTCCCGCCGAGGGGAGCGCGATCGCTCGCTTGCCGAAGGCCACCGCCCCGTTCACCGCCAGGGCGAGGCCGCGGGCCTTGAACGACTGCGTGGGGTTCGGCGACTCCTCCTTCAGCCACAGCTCGCCGAGCCCGAGGTCGCGCGCGAGCCGGGGCAGCGGCAGGAGCGGCGTGCCGCCCTCTCCCAGACGCACGGCGCGGAACTCGGCGGCGAAGGGGAGCACGGCCCGGTAGCGCCAGAGATCGCTGCCGTGGCGGGAGAGCGAATCGCGCGGCGTCTCGGCGCGGATGCGCGCCAGGTCGTAACGCGCGACCAGCGGCTGCCCGCAGGCGGGACACACGGAGCGGGGCGTGGCGAGGTCGCAGGAGCCCCCGCAGGCCGGGCAGTCGAGGGCCGCGAGGTTCGGATTGAACGCCGAGGAGCCCATGAGCGCGCCTATCAAGCGCGCTTTGTCTCGTGGCGTCAAGCGACGCGGCCGGCCGACACGGCCTCGCGCCGTCGTCCGGCCGCTCGCCGGGGGGCGCCGGCGCGCAGACGCCCGAGCCAGCGGGACGATTCATGAACCCCCTGCGGCAAGGGCCCTCTGGCCCCTCCGCGACGGAGGAAGAGTAGTCCCGGCTAGGCCTTCGTCCGGCGGGTCCGGGACTCGGCCGGGCCCTCCTCCTCTTCCAGCTCCGCTCTCAGCTTGAGGAACGACTCGAAGCGCAGGCGCGAGATCTCGCCCACCTCCAGGGCCGCGTGCAGGGCGCAGCCCGGCTCGGTATCGTGCCGGCAGTCGCTGAAGCGGCAGAGCCCGAGATAGCGCCGGAACTCCGTGTAGGCCTGCTCGAGATCGCGCGAGCCCACACCCCACAGCCCGAAGCCGCGCACGCCCGGCGTGTCGATCAGCTCGAAGCCGGGCTCGGGGCGCACCAGGATGGCCGCCGTGGTGGTGTGGCGACCGCGCCCGGTCTTCTCGTTGACCGCCCCCTCGAGCAGCTCGAGGCCCGGCACCAGGGCGTTGAGCAGCGTGCTCTTCCCCACGCCCGAGTGGCCCACGAACAGCGAGCGGCGGCCGAGGAGGGCGTGGCGCAGCACCTCGAGCCCGCTGCCGCGCGTGGCCGAGATCGCGTGGCAGGGCACGTCCGCGCGCTCGTATTCGGTGAGCAGCGCGCGCGCCGCGGGCGGATCGCCCAGGTCGGTCTTGTTCAGGACGAGCCGCGCGGGGATGCCGGCGTGCTCGGCCTGGGCGAGCACGCGATCGGCGAGTCCGGCGCTGAAGTCGGGCTGGGCGAGCGAGGTCACGAGCACGACCTGGTCCAGGTTCGCGGCCACCACCTGCTCCTGGGGCGGCTCCCCCGCCGCCCGCCGCGAGAAGGCGTTGCGGCGCGGCTGGACCTCGTCCACGACGGCCCGCGCCGCCTCGCGGCGCAGCTGGACCTCGTCCACGACGGCCCGCGCCGCCTCGCGGCGCAGCCCCACCTGATCCCCCACCACCACGGCGTTGCCCAGCGCCTTGCGCGGCCCCATCAGGCGGCCTCGCACCGTGGCCGGGAGCAGCTCGCCCTCCGCCGTGAGCAGCACGCAGCCGCCGAAGTCCACCCGCGCGACCGCCGCCCAGCGCAAGGTCGGGATCAGCCCCAGCCTCCCGGCCCGTTCACGGGGATCGTGATCGTGAAGCAGGCGCCCTGGCCGGGCGGGCTCTCGACGGTGATGCGCCCGCCGTGGTTCGTGACGATGCGGTAGGACGTGGAGAGCCCGAAGCCGTGGCCCTCGACCTTGGTGGTGAAGTGGGGCTCGAAGACGCGCGTCAGGTTCGGCGCCGGGATGCCCGGCCCCGTGTCCGTGACGACGATGCGCGTCAGGCGCCCGCGCTCGTCCACCGAGCTGGTGATCCCGATCACCTTGCGCGCCGTGGGGCGCTCCTTCATGGCGTCGGCGGCGTTCACGAACAGGTTCAGCAGGACCTGCTGGAGCTGGCCGGGGTCGCCGTGGAGCGCCGGCACCTGCTCGGACAGGCGGAGGTCCCACTCCACGCCGTCGAAGCGGTTCTGCGTGCGCACGAACTCGATGGAGCGCTGGATCAGCGCGTTCAGGTCCACGCGCTCGACGTTCAGCTCGGCCCGCGAGAAGTCCATCAGCCCCTTGGCCATCGCCTCCATGCGCCGCGACTGCTCGATGATGATGCGGGCGCGGCGCTCCACGTGCTCGAAGATCCGGCGCTCGGCGTCCTTGAGGAGCATCTGCGCGTGGCCGCTGATGGCCGAGAGCTGGGTGCGCAGCTCGTGCCCGATCTCGGCGGCCATCTCGCCCTTCGCCGCCAGGCGCTCGGTGTGGATCATCTGGTTCTGCGCCTGGCGGAGCTGCACGAAGCGGCGCCCCGATTCGTAGATCATGAAGAGCGGCGCGTAGAAGAGCGCCACGCCCGCGTACCCGATCGCCTGGTAGGAGATCACCATGAGGGGCGCGAGGAGGAAGGCCGCGCCGTCCTCGAGCAGGCGCTCGGCGTAGAACCAGTCCTCGCGCAGCACCCGCCCGTACCGGCGATCCGTGGACCAGGCCACGGCCACCGCCACCAGCGCCCGGTTCACGAGCAGGAAGACGACGAACAGAGCGAGCGTGGCCGGGACCAGGCGCAGCGCCAGCATCTGGCCCGCACGGACGTCGGCCACCACCAGCCGGTGCAGTCCCGCCGGCGCTCCGCCCAGCAGGGCGAAGACGCCGCCGGCCGCCCACACGGTCACGGCCATCTGCGCGCCGTTGAACCAGGCGCGGGTCCAGGGCTTGCGCAGCACGGTGAACTCGGCGAGCACGGTGCTCAGGGCGGCGATCCAGGTGGCGGGGGCCGGGCCCCACAGCATCACCCCGGCCAGGGTCGCGCTCGAGGACAGGCTCCAGGTCCCCTGGCCGGAGATCGTGTTCAGCCACATGATCTCGGAGAGGACGCAGATCACCACCCAGGCGAGGTAGTGCCCCCACAGGCTCTCCAGCTCGGTCGGCACGCTGAGGCCGAGCAGGACGGCGGCGACCAGGCCCACGCCCACGACGTAGGTCGCGAGCCGGCGGCTCATGGTCTCCGCTCCGCCGGGGCCACGCCGAGCCCCGGCCGCTCGCCCAGGGCGATCACGCCCCGTTCGCGCGGGGCTCCGTCGTACGGGTCGTCCCGCAGGAGCCAGTGGCCGTCGAGGTCGAGATAGTCAGCCAGCGGGGCGAGCTGGGCCGCGGCCGAGAGGGCCAGGCTCGACTCCACCATCGAGCCGAGCATGACGCGGAGGCCCAGCGCGCGCGCCGCGTGGATCATGCGCAGCATCTCGCGCAGCCCGCCGGTCTTCATGATCTTGAGGTTCACGCCGTCCACCCGCCCCGCCAGGTTGCCGAGGTCCGGCAGGCGATGCGCGCTCTCGTCGGCGAAGACCGGGATCCCGCTCCGCTCGCGCACCCAGCGCAGCCCGTCCAGGTCCTCGCGCGGGACCGGCTGCTCCACGAGCTCGATCCCCAGCGGCTCGATCTCCCGCAGCACGCGCACCGCCTCCGCGGGGCTCCAGGCGGTGTTGGCGTCCACCTGGAGCTTACCGGCGTAGCCCCGGCGGATCCGGCGCAGATTGTCGACGTCGCCCGGTCCGCCGAGCTTCACCTTGAGGAGCGGGAACTCGCGCACGGCCTCGAGCTTCTCCTCCATCTCCGCGGCCGGCGCCATGCCCAGGGTGACGCAGGAGAGCGGCGTCGCCGCCGCGTCCAGCCCGAGGAGCCGCCAGACCGGCAGGCCCAGCTTCCTGCCGATCCAGTCGTGCAGGGCCATGTCCAGCGCGGCCCGCGCCGCCCACTGCCCGGCCAGCACCGAGTCCAGACGCGTCTCCAGCGCCTCGAGCGCGAACGGGTCCTCGCCGAGATGGGGAGCCCAGGCGGCCAGCGCCGCCTCGGCCAGCGCGCGGCTCTCGCCGTAGTAGCGCGCCGGCGCGGCCTCGCCCAGACCTTCGAGGCCCTCGTGCTCCAGCCGGACCCGCAGGTTCTCGTGCCGCCGCCGGGCGCCCACGGCGATGCGGAACTCGTACGTGGTCTCGAGGTCGAGCGGCTCACAGCGCAGGCGCATGGTCCCTCCGGCCCGCCACGAGCGCCGCCGCCAGCGGCTGGGCCCCGAAGCGCACGGGATCCGTGGCGGGCAGGCCGGTCTCGCGTGCCGCCGCCGCGCACGCGGCCCGCGCCTCGGCCTCGCCGAGGTCGATCGTGTTGAGCGCGACGCCCACCACCCGCGCCGGCCGCACCCAGCCCGCGGCCCGCTCGTGCGCCTCGATCAGCTCGGACAGGCTGGGGATCGGGAAGACGCCCGGAGCGGCCGTCAGCCGCAGGTGCGTGCGTCCGGCGCGATGGCAGAGCACGAGCCGCGACGGGCAGCTGCCGTGGAGGATGCCCAGGGCCACCCCCGAGTAGGCCGGATGCTGGAGCGCGCCCTGTCCCTCGACCAGCACGAACGTCGCGGTCCGCGCCGCCTCGAGCACCAGCTCCTCGCAGAAGCCGGCCACGAAGTCCGCGGGCACGGCGTCCACCACGACGCCGTCATCGGCGATGAACAGGCCCGTCTGGCCGGTGGCGACGAAGGCGGCGCGCTGGCCCAGGCTCTCGAGGGCGCGCACGATCTCGACCGCCGCCGTCATCTTGCCCACGTTGCAGTCGCTCCCGACCGTGAGCACCACCTCGGCGGCCACCGCGCGGGCGCGCCCCGCGGCCACCGGCCGGCGAGCCGGCGGGCGGCGCGCGTCGAGCAGCCTGGCGCCCGTGCGGGCGGCCGCCGCCGCGAACTCGGGGTCGTCGGCGAGGAACGCGTGCAGCCCCGAGAGCACGTCCCACCCGCGCTCGAGCGCCGCGAGCACGCTGGCGCGCCAGGCGACGGGCAGCTCGCCGCCCTGCGGCGCCACGCCCACGAGGAGGCTGTCGGCTCCGGCCTCGGCGGCGGCGGCGACGCCGGCGACCACGGGAATCCCGCCGCCCGCGCCCGCGCAGTCGCCGGCGTCGCGTCCCGCCTGAGTCGAGTCGATCACGGCGGCCACCTCCTGTGGCCGGTAGCGCAGCACGCCCACCGCGGTCTTGGCGTCCGTGGGCGTGAAGCGCCCTTCGGCGAGCAGGGCGAGCCTGCGCGGTCGTCCGAGCATGTGTCAGCGCAGCGAGTCGTAGACCTGAATGTAGCGATCCACCATGTCGTCCACGCTGAAGCGCTCACGGGCCATCTGCCGGGCGCGCCGGCCCATGACGCGGCGCAGGTTCTCGTTGGCGAGCAGCTTCATCACCGACCCCACGAAGCCCCGAACGTCCGCCGGGTCGTGGAGGAAGCCCGTGCTCCCTTCCTGCACGACCTCGGGCAGTCCCCCGATGTTGGAGGCGACCACGGGCACCTCGGCGCTCATCGCCTCGAGGGCGACGAGGCCGAAGCTCTCGGACGAGCTGGGCAATAGGAAGACATCGGCCAACGGGAGCAATTCCTCCATACAATCCTGGTTTCCGAGGAAGAGTACGTCCCGCCCCACCCCCAGCTCCCGGGCCAGTTGCTCGGCCGCGGGCTTCTCCGGTCCGTCCCCGATCATGACCAGCTTGGCCGGAAGGCGCTTCCGGACTTCGGAAAACACCTGAATCACGACCGGGATGTTCTTGACCGGCCGGAAGTTGGAGGCGTGCATCAGGACCCGGGTCTCCGGCGGGGCCAGGCGCAGCCCCGAGCGACGCCGGGGGATGAACACCTCGGGGTCCACGAAGTTGTACACGACCTCGATGGGCTTGGTGATGCTGAGCGTCGCGCGCGCCCGGTCGGCGAGGAAGCGGCTCACGGCGGTGACCCGGTCGCTCGACTCGATGCTGAATTGGGTGACGCGGAAGAAGGCGGGCTCGACCCCCAGCACCGTGATGTCCGTCCCGTGCAGCGTGGTCACCACCCCCAGCTGGCGCGGCAGCACGAGCTGGCGCGCCAGGTAGGCGCTGGCGGCGAACGGCATGGCGTAGTGCACGTGCAGGATCTCGAGCCCATGGTTCTCCACCACCTCGACCATCTTGGTCGCCAGCGCCAGGTTGTTGGGGGGCTGCTCGAACACGGGATAGGTCGCGGGCGTCACCTCGTGGAAGAAGACGTTGGACTCGAAGCGCCGGAGGCGAAACGGCAGGCGGTGGGCGACGAAGTGGACGTCCCAGCCGCGCCGGGCCAGCGCCAGCCCCAGCTCCGTGGCCACGACGCCGCTGCCGCCGAAGTGCGAGTAGCAGGTGATGCCGATGCGCCGGCGCGGCGTGAGGCGCGCCAGGCGCGGCGCTCGGGCGGGCTCGGCCGCCGTCCGGCGGCGTCCGGCGGCGGGCCGCGCGCGGCGCCTCTTCCTCGTGCTCATCTCGCTCCTCCCGAACGCCGAGCCCGCTCAGAGCTCCACGAGCAGATGGTCGTTGGCGCCCCGAACCAGCTCGCGCGCATGCTCCGCGGCCTGCTCCACCAGAGCCGGGACGACCGCGCGCCCGCGGTACGCCACGATCTCGAGCGAGGCCAGCCGCCGCTCCTGCAGCCGGTCGCCGGGCAGGAGGTAGTAGCGCAGCCGCAGCCACTCCGGATGCTGGCGCTCGAGGTGATGGCGGACCTTGTGGCCGAGGCCCTCGAGCAGCCGCTGGAACTGATAGTCCACCTTGGCCCGCGCGGACTCCACGAGCTGCGGCAGGCTCGCGTCCACGGCGCGCGCCGAGGCCGCGAAGCGCTCCAGGCCGCGGAGCGCATCGGCTCGCGCCCGCTCCAGGTCCGCGTGCGCCTCGGCGGGCAGCGAGCGCTCGGCCAGCTTGCGCAGCACGGCGTCGGCGCCGCTCACCAGCTCCCAGGGCTGGGCCCCCGAGGCGTCGAGCAGGGACACGGCGGCCGGCGGCAGCCAGGTGACTCCGAGCCGCGGAACGGGACAGGCGGCTGCGACCTCCAGGCCGGCGAAGACGCCACGGAGCTGCGCCAGGTAGGCCGTCTCGCCCGGCCCGCAGGCCATCGCCACGGTGGGGAAGACGCCGTCCTGCACCACGGGCCTGAGGGCGACGCTGGGCGAGAGGGGCACCGAGGGCGCGAGCGCGCGGGCCTCCGCCAGGGTGAGCTTGTGCCGCGTGCCGTCGCGGATCGCGAAGACGAACGACTCCAGTGCGGCGTCGGCGAGCGGCCGCCGCCGCGTGCGCTCCTCGAGCCAGGCGCCCGCCGTCCGCGCCACGCGCGAAAGTGCCTCGCCACGGGCCAGGTAGCGCTCGAGGATGGGGCGCGCGGCGGCCCGAAAGGACGGGAGCCGCGGGTCCACGACCACCAGGCCCTGCTCCGCGAACAAGGCCAGCATCAGGGCGCTGAACGCCTCTCCCAGATCGCGGGCGCGCCCGAGCGCTCCCCGCATCAGCTCGGCGGCCTCGGCCTGCGCGGGCAGCCCGCCCCAGGCCTGCACGGCCTCGTCCACGACCGGATCCAGCGCGGTCGCGGGGATCGAGCCCACGAGGCCGCCCGTGGCGTGCGCCTCCGCGGCCAGGGCCCGCTCGCGCACGTTCAGCTCCGGATCGGCGAAGGTCGCGGTGCGGATCTCGGCGAAGTCGGAGTCCTCGCCGTGCATCCAGAAGAGGGGCACGCACGCTCCCCCCGTGCGCTCGGTCACGACCCGGGCGAGGCCGGCCGCGGTCGCGACCTTGTGCAGCGAGTAGAGGGGCCCGCCCAGCGGGGCCGGCTGCTGGCCCGCCACGCTGCACACGGCCTCGCCCCGCGCGAGCCGCCCGAGCGCCTCGAGGGAGCGCTCCGAGGCGCCGAGCCGGCGGTGGTAGTCGGTCAGCTCGGCCGCGAGCGGCGCCGCCAGGGGGGCGCGCTTCGCCTCGGCGAGTCGGGCCAGGTCCGCGTCCGTGCGCCAGCGCGTGGCGAAGCACTCGCGCGCCAGCGGTCCGTCGGCGACGAGGTCCTGGATGATGGGGTCGAAGAGGCGGTCGAACGGGGCCTCGGGCCCGGGCGTGACGCGCGCGCGGACCGGAAGCGAGCGGTCGAGGACATCCTGCGTCACGAGTGGCGAGCCCCTTCACGGCCAGACCGAGCGAAGACGCGCCGCCGGACGCCTGCGGAGACCCGCCGATGGACGCGCATGAGCGGCCGCATCGTAGGCCGCGGCTTCCGCCACGGTCAACTGCACGTCCGGCTTGACGCCGCCGCCGCCCCAGCACAGTATCGCCGCGCTTCGCTTCGCCCGGATCGTCGGGGGTGGTGTCGGCCGCGTCGCGTGATCCGCGGCACGCGAGTCCCGGTGGGCGGCTTCCGGCGCTGCGGGCGCACCACCGTTCCCAGGCTGCCGGGAGGCTTCGATGATCGGCACTCCCCCCGACGACGTCCATCGCGCCGCGCTCCACGCGCTGTGGACGTTCCCCTCCATGCTGCTGAGCGCCTTCGTCGTGGCCTGGGGCGCCGAGGCCGCGCAGTTCTACGTGTCGCAGGGGCTGGCCCTGGCCCTGCTCGCCTGGATCCAGGTCCTGCCCGAGTTCGCGGTCGAGGCGGTGATCGCCTGGAACCGCAACGTGCCCCTGATGACCGCCAACTTCACGGGAGCGCTGCGGCTGCTCACCGGGCTGGGTTGGCCCATGATCTGGGTGGTGTACGCCCTGAGCCACGGGCGGCGGGACACGGGCACGCGCTGGCCCGCGGTCCGCCTCGAGCGGGAGCACGCGGCCGAGGTCGCGGGCCTCGTCCCTCCCCTGCTCTACTTCGTCTGGGTCATCGCCAAGGGCACGCTCGACCTGTGGGATGCGGGCGTCCTGCTGGCGCTGTACCTCGGCTACCTGGCGCTGCTGAACCGCATCCCCCCCAAGGAGCACGAGGAAGTGGAGGACGTGGCCTTCGTGCCGCGGCGGATCATCGGCCTGCCCCCCTGGGCGCGCAGCCTGTCGATCCTCGGTCTGTTCGTGGGCGCCGGCGCCCTGCTCTACGTCACGGCCGATCCCTTCCTCGAGAGCATGCGGGGCATCGCCATCTCCCTGGGCGTGTCGCAGTTCGTGTTCGTGCAGTGGGTGGCGCCGTTCATCTCGGAGTTCCCCGAGAAGACCAGCGCCTTCTACTGGGCGCGGAGCCGCGGCAAGGCCGGCATGGCCTTGATGAACATGGTCTCCTCGAACATCAACCAGTGGACCGTGCTCGCGGCGATGATCCCGATCGTCTACTCGCTCTCGTTCGGCCGGCCCATGACCGTGCCGCTCCAGGAGCATCGCGTGGAGCTGATCCTGACGCTGCTGCAGAGCGCCCTGGGGGTGGTGATCCTGGCCAACTTCCACCTCCAGGCGTACGAGGCCGCCGGCCTCTTCCTGCTCTGGTTCGCGCAGTTCCTTCGGCCGAGCTGGCGCGAGGAGGTGTGCTTCGTCTACGCCGGGTGGCTGGCCCTGGAGCTGGCCTCCAGCCTGTGGCGCCCCGGCCGGCTGAGCGCCTTCGCCGCCATCCCCGGGCTCTGGCGCCGCGGCGGCCACGCCCGCCGGGCGCGCGGCTGAGAGACTCCCGGCGCCCGCCTACCGCCCTCGCAACCGCCGCAGCAGCCCCAGCGCCAGGGACTCGATGGTCGCCAGCTCGCGGACGCGCAGCAGGCGCATCAGGGCCCACGAGAGCCCCGCCATGAGGAGGAAGGAGGACGCCACCACCGCGCCCTCCACGAGCACGCCGCGATGCCAGGACGTGCCCAGGGCGCGCAGGGCCGCCCAGCTCGCGAGCCCCGCGAGCGTGGCGGCCGCCCCGGCGCGCAGGGCGCTGTCCAGGACGCGCCTCCCGCCGAAGCGCCCCACGCGCCGGCGAATGTAGAAGAGGAGCTGGAGGAGGTTGAGGGTCGCGGCCACCGAGCTGGCGAGGGCCAGGCCGCGGTGCCCCAGGCCGAGGAAGGCGAGCGGACCGATGAAGAGCAGGTTCAGCGCCAGGTTGACGGCCACCGCCACGACGCTCGCCCGGACCGCGAGCCAGGGAGCGTCCAGGGCGTAGAAGGCACCGACCATCACGTTCACCCCCGCCGCGCCCGGCACGCCGAGGCTGTACATGACCAGCGCCCCGGCCGTCTGCACGGTGTCGAAGGCGTGGAAGCGGCCGTGCTCGAAGAGCAGGGCCACGATGGGCTGCGAGAGCACGATCAGCCAGGCGACCGCCGGCAGCGTGGCCACGATGACCAGCCGCAGGGTGGTCTCCAGCGTCTCCTTGAAGCGCGAGAGATCGGCTTCCACCATCGCGTAGGCCTGCTTCGTCATGCTCACCATGCCGAAGGACACGCCCAGCACGCCGACGGGGAGCTGCTGCAGCCGCAGCGCGTAGTAGAGCCAGGAGACGCTCCCCTGCTGCAGGTGGCTGGCGATGATCGTGTTGACCGCGGTGTTGACCTGCCAGCCCGCGCTGCTCACCGTCGCCGGGATCATGAGCAGGGCCACGCGCCGCACGCCCGCGTGCCAGCGCGGCCACTCCGGACGCAGGCGGAAGCCGAGCCGGTAGAGCGGCGGAAGCTGGTAGGCGAACTGCAGGATCCCGCCGACCAGCACGCCGATCGCCATCGCCAGCATGGCGGGCTGCCCCAGGGCGCGCACCACCGGGATGAGCGCGAGCCCCACCACCACCATCGTCACGTTGAGCACGGCCGAGGCGAGCTGCGAGACGCCGTAGCGCTCCCGGGCGTTGAGCATGCCCATGGCGACCGCGGCGAGCACGACCGCGGGCAGGAACGGCAGCATGACGCGCGTGAGCAGGCCGGTGAGCTGGAGCTTGCCGTAGCCGTCGAGCGTCTGCTGGACCTTCTCGAAGCCACCGGCGAGGAAGTGCACGATCGGCGAGGTGAACACCCAGCCCAGGACGCACACCCCGGCGAGGGCGAGGAGCAGGATCAGCATGAGCTGCCGGCCCAGCTCCCAGGCCGCCTCCTCGCCGCGCGTCCGGTCGTACTCGGTGAAGGTGCGCACGAGGGACCGGGTCATCGCGCCTTCGGCGAGCAGGTCCCGGAGCAGGTTCGGGATGCGGAAGGCCACGTTGAAGGCGTCCATCGCGAACCCCGCGCCGAAGAAGACCGCCATCACCTGGTCGCGCAGCAGGCCCGTGACCCGCGAGACGAGGATGGCGGCCCCGGAGGCGCCGGCCCCGCGAGCCACGCTCCGCTCCGTGCTGGAGCCGCGCGCGCGCGGGGTTGTCACCCTCCCACCCCCATGCTAGCGTGCCCGGCCATGCTCCTCGGCGTCGTCGCTCCGGTCGCGCCCGCGGCCGCCAACCTCACCCCCTGGCAGGCGGTGGTGCTGGGCGCCGTGCAGGGCGTGAGCGAGCCCCTGCCCATCTCGAGCAGCGCCCACCTGTACATCGTGCCGGAGCTGCTGGGCTGGCGGTACGAGGGCGTGGCCTTCGACGTGGCGCTGCACTGGGGCACGCTGCTCGCGCTGTTGGCCGCCTTCTGGCGCGTGTGGCTCGACCTCGCGCGTGGGCTGTTCGGCAGGGGGCCGGATCGTGAGAACGCCTGGGGAACGGTGCTCCGCCTGGCGGTGGCCACGGTGCCCGGCGCGGTGCTGGGCGTGCTCCTCGAGAAGGCCGCGGAGGAGAAGCTGCGCGCCCTGCCCTTGCAGGCGGCGATGCTGGTCGTCTTCGGCCTGCTGCTCTGGCTCTCCGACCACGCGCCCACGAAGCCGCAGAAGGAGCGCTTCCCGGGCTGGGGCCCCACCCTCATCGTCGGCTTCGCCCAGGCGCTGGCGCTCGTGCCCGGGGTCTCGCGCTCGGGCATCACGATCACGGCCGGGCGCACCGCGGGACTGGACCGGGTCACGGCCGCGCGCCTCTCGTTCCTGCTCGCGACCCCCATCACCTTCGGCGCCGGGCTCGTGGAGCTTCGCCACCTGCCGCACGACCTGCCGGCCGCGACGCTCGCGGCCGGCATGATCTCCGCGGCGGTGGTGGGGCTGGCCAGCATCCGCGCCTGCCTGTGGTGGCTCGCCCGCGCGGGGTTCGGGGTCTTCTTCGCGTACCGCGTGGCGGTGGCCGGGGTCATCCTGGTCTGGCTGGCTCTGCACTGACGCCCGGGAATCCCTTCCCTTCGCATCCGGTCCTTCCTTCGCGCCCCGGCTTCAGCGGCTGCGATCCTTCCTCGTCATCTTGTCCGCGAAGTAGCGGTTGAGCCGCTCGCGGAGCGAGATGCGCGCCCGGTGCAGCCGCGATTTCACGGCCGCCACCGAGAGGTCGAGGATCTCGGCCACCTGGGCGTTCGAGAGCCCCTCGATGTCCCGCAGCACGAACACCGTGCGCAGCTCCTCGGGCAGGCGCTGGATCCCCTCCTCCATCACCTCGCGGGTCTCCGCGGTGAGGAGCTGCTCGGGCGGCTGGGCGGACCAGTCGGGAAGCTGCAGCGGCTCGGCCTCCTCGTTCTGGCTCTGCGACTGCTCGAGCGAGACGTGGTCGTCGCGCCGCTTGCGGTACTTCATCAGGCTGGCGTTGGTGGCGATGCGGTAGAGCCAGGTCGAGAAGGTGGATTCGACCTTGAAGTTCCTGAGCCCCCGGTAGGCGGAGAGGAAGGCGTCCTGGAGCGCCTCGGCCGCGTCGTCCTCGTGGCGGAGGATCTTGTAGGAGAGCCGGTACACCTTGTCCTGGTAGCGGCGCACCAGCTCGTCGAAGGCGCGGTTGTCCCCCGCCTGCGCCACGCGCACGAGCTGCTCGTCGTTCTTCGTCCGCAGCTCCGCCAGGGAGCAGCTCCCGGCATGGACGGCCGGGTCGGGTGGCGTCCGGAAAGAGTCGGTCATCTCTCCCGTCGTTTCGTGGCGGCGTCTCTCCGTCGGGGCGCCGATCTTCGGCGCTCGACCTCGCCTCCGAGCAGGGTACACACTGTGCGCCCGTCGCGCAGCAAGGAAGCGGCCCGGTCCCTGGACTGTGGAAGCGAGGCCACGCCCGAGGCTGGCAGCATCGCCGCCGCGCGGGTCTTCGTGTGTCCGCTTCGTGTCAAGAGCCCGGGTTTGCACGGCTCCGGGGCACGAGTCGGGACCAGGCGCCTCGCGGGCGGCCGGCGCGCGCGGCTCACGGCTCCGCCACCTCCACGCGATTCGCCAGCACCCCGATCCCCTCCACCTCGACCTCGATCAGGTCCCCGGGGTGGACGGGCGCGACTCCGGCGGGCGTGCCCGTGGCGATCACGTCCCCGGGCTCGAGCGTCATGATGCGCGAGATGAAGCTCACCAGCGCGGGCACCGGATGGATGAGGTCCGCGGTGCACCCGTGCTGGCGCTCCTGCCCGTTCACCCGGCAGCGGACGTGCAGCGCGTCGGGCGCGAGCCCCGAGGCCACCCACGGCCCCAGCGGGGCGAACGTGTCGAAGCCCTTCGCCCGGGCCCACTGGCCGTCCTTGCGCTGGTAGTTGCGGGCGCTCACGTCGTCGAAGCAGGTGTAGCCGGCCACGAAGTCGAGCGCCGCCTCCGCCGGCACCGCCCGCGCGCGCTTGCCCATCACCACGCCCAGCTCGGCCTCCGGATCGAGCCTCTCGACGCCGCGCGGATAGCGGATCGCCTCGCCCGTCGCCACCACCGCGCTGGGCGGCTTGAGGAAGAGCAGCGGCTCGGCGGGCTCGGCGAGCCCGCCGGGAACCACCGTCGTGCTCTCGGCGATGTGCTCCCGGTAGTTGAGCCCGACGCAGACGATCTTCGTCGGCACGACGGGCGGCAGCAGGACCACGCGCGCCGCGGCGTCGCGCGGCCCGCACTCGCGGCCGCCGAGCCAGGGCGGACCGTCCAGGCGGACGAACTCCTCCCCCTCGCGCCGCCCCCAGCAGACGAGGCCATCGGCGCGGTAGCGAGCGATGAGTTGCGCGCGGATCTCGGTCATGGATCGAGCCCCCAGCGTCCCGGCTCCGCGCTTGCGACCCGGCGAGCGAAGCGACGAGAGACGCGGCGCGGAGTCTCAGGGCATTCTCGCGTTTCCGGGCGGCGACGGCAAATGCGGGCCCGGAGCCGCGCGGCGCCGCCCGTTCGCGCGCTCCGCTGCGTTTGACCCTCGCGCGCGAGTTTTGCTACGGTCCGCTGTCTATGCGCAGGCTCCGCGGAGGTCGGCCACAGGCCGCCGAGATCCTCTCTCGCCGCATCGAGGCCCGCAGGGCCCGCTTGGCGGTCATCGGCCTGGGATACGTGGGCTTGCCCCTGGCCGTGGAGTTCGGCCTGGCGGGCTTTCGCGTCACGGGCATCGACCTGAACGCCCGGCGGGTCCGCCAGCTCCAGGTCGGCCGCTCCTACATCCAGGACGTCTCCACCGCCGACGTGCGGGCCCTGACCCGCAGCGGTCACCTGGCGGCGACCACCGACTTCGGCGTCCTGCGCCAGGCCGACGCCGTGAGCATCTGCGTGCCCACGCCCCTGTCCAAGCAGCGCGACCCCGACGTGTCGTACATCGTGGCCGCCGTGGCCCAGGTGAAGAAGTACGTGCACCCGGGCATGCTCGTCATCCTCGAGAGCACGACCTATCCGGGCACGACGGACGAGCTGATCCTGCCCGAGCTGGAATCCACCGGGCTCCGGGTGGGCAAGGACTTCTTCCTGGCCTTCTCCCCCGAGCGCGTGGACCCCGGCAATCCGACCTGGCAGACGCGGAACACGCCCAAGGTCGTGGGCGGGGTCACGCCCACCTGCACCAAGGTGGCCGTCGAGCTGTACCGGCAGCGCCTCGAGCGGGTGGTCGCCGTCTCCTCGCCGCAGGTGGCCGAGATGGTGAAGCTGCTGGAGAACACGTTCCGCAGCGTCAACATCGGCCTGGTGAACGAGCTGGCACTGCTCTGCCGGCGCCTGAAGATCGACGTGTGGGAGGTCATCGAGGCCGCGGCGACCAAGCCCTTCGGCTTCATGCCCTTCTATCCCGGCCCCGGGCTCGGCGGGCACTGCATCCCGATCGACCCCTTCTACCTCTCGTGGAAGGCCCGGGCCAGCGGCTTCGAGGCGCGCTTCATCGAGCTGGCCGGCTACGTGAACGGACAGATGCCGGAGCACGCCGCCGACCTCGCGGTGCAGGCCCTCAACGCGCACGGAAAGGCGGTGCGCGGCGCGAAGGTGCTGGTGCTGGGCATGGCCTACAAGGCCGACATCGACGACGTCCGCGAGAGCCCCTCGTTCGACATCATGAAGACGCTCGAGGACCGCGGCGCCAAGGTCGAGTACAGCGACCCCTACGTGCCCAGGCTGGACTACTTCGGCCGCCAGATACGGAGCACGCCGCTGACGCCGCGCAACCTGCGGCGCTTCGACTGCGCCGTGATCGCCACGGCCCACCGGGCGTTTCCCTATTCGCTCATCGTCCGCCACTCCCACGCCGTGGTGGACACGCGCAACGCCCTCAAGGGCCGGCGCTCGCCCAAGATCGTGCGCCTGTAGCGACCGCCCGCGCGCGACGAGGCGGCGTCGGGTTCCACCCGCCGCCGCCTCGCCGCTTCCACCTCAGTTCACGACCTCGTAGTCGGCGTCCACCGCCCCGTCCCCGCCCGGCTTCTTCTTCTCGCCGGACTCGGGACCGCCGCCCGGCGCGCTTCCCCCGGGAGGCGGTGCCGCCTGCTGGTAGAGGGCCGCCGCGGCCTTGTGCCAGGCCTCCTGCAGCGCCTCGCTGGCGGCGCTGATCGCCGCCGTGTCGCCGCCCTTGAGCGCCTCGCGCACCTTGCCGAGCTCGCTCTCCACCCGCGACTTCGTCTCCGCGTCCAGCTTGCCCCCGTGCTCCTTGAGGTTCTTCTCCACCTCGTAGGCGAGGGAGTCGGCCCGGTTGCGCGCCTCGACCTCCTCCTTGCGCCGCCGGTCCTCGCCGGCGTGGGCCTCGGCCTCCTTCACCATCTTCTGGATCTCGGACTCGTTCAGGCCGCTCGACGCCTCGATGCGGATGCTCTGCTCCTTGCCCGTGGCCCGATCCTTCGCGGACACGTGCAGGATCCCGTTGGCGTCGATGTCGAAGGTGACCTCGATCTGCGGGATGCCGCGCGGCGCCGGCGGCAGCCCGTCCAGGTGGAAGCGCCCGATGGTCTTGTTGTCGGCGGCCATCGGCCGCTCGCCCTGCAGGACGTGCACCTCCACGGTGGTCTGGCTGTCGGCCGCGGTCAAGAAGATCTCGCTCTTCTTGGTCGGGATCGTGGTGTTGCGCGCGATCAGCGTGGTCATCACGCCGCCCAGCGTCTCGATGCCCAGCGACAGCGGCGTCACGTCCAGCAGCACGACGTCGCGAACGTCGCCGGCCAGCACCGCGCCCTGGATCGCGGCCCCCACGGCCACGACCTCGTCGGGGTTCACGCCCCGGTGCGGCTCCTTGCCGAAGATCTGCTTCACCAGCTCCTGCACCTTGGGCATGCGCGTGGCGCCGCCGACGAGGATCACCTCGTCGATCTGCGCGGGGGTCAGGCCGGCGTCCTTGAGCGCCTGCTGGACGGGGCCGCGGCAGCGCTCGATCAGATCGTCCACGAGCTGCTCGAGCTTCGCCCGGCTGAGCCGGATGGTCAGGTGCTTCGGCCCGTTCTGGTCGGCCGTGATGAACGGCAGGTTCACCTCGGTCTCGAGCGTTCCCGACAGCTCGCACTTGGCCTTCTCCGCCGCCTCCTTCAGCCGCTGGAGCGCCATCGGGTCCTTGCGCAGGTCGATGCCCTCCTGCTTCTTGAACTCGTCGGCCAGCCAGTCGATCACGCGCTGATCGAAGTCGTCGCCGCCCAGGTGCGTGTCCCCGTTCGTGGAGCGCACCTCGAAGACGCCTTCGCCGATCTCCAGGATCGAGATGTCGAAGGTGCCGCCGCCCAGGTCGAAGACGGCGATCTTCTCGTCCTTCTTCTTGTCGAGCCCGTAAGCCAGCGAGGCCGCGGTGGGCTCGTTGATGATGCGCTTCACGTCCAGCCCGGCGATCCGGCCGGCGTCCTTGGTGGCCTGGCGCTGGGAGTCGTTGAAGTACGCGGGCACCGTGACGACCGCCTCGGTCACCTTCTCGCCCAGGTAGTCCTCGGCCGTCTGCCGCATCTTCTGCAGGATCATGGCCGAGATCTCCGGCGGCGAGAATTCCTGCTCGCCCACGCGCACGCGCGCGTCGCCGCCGGGGCCGCGTACGACCTCGTAGGGCACGAGCTTCCGCTCGCTCTCCACCTCGTCGTACTTGCGGCCCATGAAGCGCTTGATCGAGTAGACCGTGTTCTTGGGATTGGTCACGGCCTGCCGGCGCGCCACCAACCCCACGAGGCGCTCTCCGCCCTTCGAGAACCCCACGACCGACGGGGTGGTGCGGAAGCCCTCGGCGTTGGCGATGACCTTCGGCTCGCCGCCTTCCATCACGGCCACGCAGGAGTTGGTGGTTCCCAGATCGATACCGATGACCTTGCCCATGACGTGTCCTTCCTACCGTGTCTGGCCCGGACGGCAGGCGCGCCACGGGGCCCCGCGGCCCACCCGAAGTGGGTGGCCGGGGGCCCGGGTCGCTCCTGGCTCGTCCTTCCGAGGGCCGGCTCGACCGGGCCGGCCCGCTCGCGGCGGCGACTCAGCCGCCGACCTTGACCTCGATCTCCCGCAGGCGGGCTTCCTCCGCCTTGGGCACCTGCACCTCGAGCACGCCGTCCTTGAAGCTGGCCTTCACCTGATCGGCCCGCACCGGCGCCCCGAGGGTGAAGGCACGCTCGAACGAGCCGTACACCCGCTCGCAGCGCACCAGGTTGGCCTCGGACTTCGTGCTCTCCTGCTTCCGCTCCCCGCGGATGGTGAGCGTGTCCCCCATCAGATTGACCTTCACGTCCTTCGGCGAGATGCCCGGCAGGTCCGCCTTGATGATGAACTGCTCGGGGGTCTCCTCGATGTCCACGACCGGGACGAAGTCGAACCCCGTGCGGGCAGGAGTCCGGCCGAACACGGAGTCGAACAGCCGATTCATCTCGTCCTGCATGCCGACGAGATCCCGCATGGGAGTCTGAGCGGGCGTCCAGCGAATGAGTGCCATGGTGAGTTCCTCCTTCAGAGCTTCACGCGTCCTGCCGGGCTCGGTCGCCGGCCCCAGCGGGCCGGCCGGCCCGGCCACACGCGGCCTTTGCCATCACCTGCCGGGGCGCAAAGCAGAGCGCGTGCCGGTCTCGCCGCCGCGACCCAACTCGTTGCCGGGGCGGCGACTCGACCGATGGCTTCACCTGCTGGGCGAGGTGCGCTCTTCCCCCGCAGCGTCCAGCAGCGGAACGGAGGCGTTCCGCGTGGGAACGCTGCGGTTCGTCCGGGAACGCGCCCCCCCATGAGCTGGCGGGCGAGGTCCTTCGGGACCCCGCCCGCCAGTCCGGCCCGCGACCGGCCGTGCCGCCCGCCTCTCAACGCACGGGGAGGTAGCCGGCCTTCTCCACCGGCACGAGCAGCTCGTCCTTCGTGTAGATGAACGCCTCCCGCCGGTAGTCCGAAAGCTCGTAGTCCTTCTCGAGGAAGATCGCCTCCTCGGGGCACGCCTCCTCGCACATGCCGCAGAAGATGCAGCGCAGCATGTTGATCTCGTAGCGCTCGGCATAGCGCTCGCCGTGCGAGCAGGGCGCGTCGGGATCGTTCTCGGCGGCCTTCACGAAGATCGCGTCCGCGGGGCAGGCCACCGCGCACAGCTCGCAGCCGACGCAGCGCTCGAGGCCGTCCTCGTGGCGCGCCAGGATGTGCCGGCCGCGGAAGCGCGGGAACATCTCGAGCTTCTCGTTGGGATACTGCAAGGTGACCGGCTTCTTGAGGAACAGGTGCTCGAGGGTGACGTTGAGCCCCGTTGCCAGCTCCTTCAGCATGCTTTCGGACTCCTCGCGGACCGGGAGAGCGGACGACAGTAGAGGCGCCAGGGTAGCGGGGGCGGCACGCCGGCGCAAACGGCGGCGCCCGGCTGGACCCGGCTAGAGACGCGGCAGGGTGATGCCCCGCTGAGCCTGGTACTTCCCCGCCTTGTCCCGATAGGACACCTCGCAGGGCGAGTCGCTCTCGAAGAACAGCACCTGGGCGATCCCCTCGTTGGCGTAGACGCGGGCCGGCAGGGGCGTCGTGTTGCTGATCTCGAGGGTGACGAAGCCCTCCCACTCCGGCTCGAACGGCGTCACGTTCGTGATGATGCCGCAGCGGGCGTAGGTGGACTTGCCCAGGCAGGTGCACAGCACGTTCCGCGGGATGCGGAAGTACTCCACGCTGCGGCCGAGCGCGAAGGAGTTGGGCGGGATCACCGCCACGGGCCCCTTGAAGTCCACCATGGAGGCCGGGTCCATCCGCTTGGGGTCCACGATGGTCGAGTTCACGTTCGTGAAGATCTTGAACTCGTCGGCGATGCGCAGGTCGTAGCCGTACGACGAGACACCGAAGGAGATGACGCCCTCGCGCACCTGCTTCTCCGCGAACGGCTCGATCATCCGGTGCTCGAGGCACATCTTCCGGATCCAGTGATCGGGCTTGATCGACATCCTCATTCCTCCACGGGCGAGAAGCGGCCCAGCATCCGGACGACGTGGACCAGCTCGGGTAGCAGCAGCTCGTCGAGCGCCAGGGCGACGGCCGCGCGGGAACCGGGGAGCGTCACCACCAGCCGCCCGCGGGCAACGAACGCCTCCGCCCGCGAGAGCCAGGCCGCCGGCCCCACCTGGCTCACCGAGGCCACGCGGAAGAGCTCGCCGAACCCCGGCAGGCGGCGCTCGACGAGGGACTCGAGGGCGTCGGGCGTCCGGTCACGCGGCCCCAGGCCCGTGCCGCCCGTGACCAGGAGCACGTCCGTGTCGGCGCGCTGCAGCGCCATCCGCGCCGCGCGCCGCAGGGCCGCCGGCTCGTCCTTCACCCAGGCTCTCGTGGTCAGCCGATGGCCGGCGGCGAGGAGCCGCCGCTCGATGAGGGCGCCCGCGGTGTCCTCGCGGCCGCGCCGCGTGTCGCTCACGGTGACCAGCGCGCAGCCCACCGGGCGGGGAGCGCGGTCCGAACGATGCGCCGCGGGCCGGGGCGCGCGACGGCCAGCCCCTCGCGCGAGCAGCCGCTTCATGCCGTGCCCCCCTCCTCCGCCGTCCGCCAGGCGCGCGCCTGCTCGACCAGCGGCCGCGCGCTCAGCCGGAAGTGCGCGAGCCACGGCCCCGCCTCGGCGAGCCGATGCTCCTCGATCTCCTCGAGCGGCGGCTCCCAGGCGCCCGCGCCGCGGGGCAGCGGGCCGCACGTCTCCCGGGCCAGCGCTGCCAGCTCCGCCAGGCTCCAGACCTCGGGCCCCGCCACTTCGAACCAGCCACCCCATTCTGCACGGCCCGAGAGCCCGCGGTCCAGGGTCTCGAGAACGTCCCCCTCCGCGACCGGATTCACGAGCCGCTCGCCCCACCGCGACCCCCCTGCCACCGCGCGCAGCCGGAGCCAGAGTGGGCTCTCCGGGCCCAGCAGCGGCGCCAGACGCAAGGTCAGCGTCGGCTGCCCGCTGGCGCGCGCCGCTTCCTCCAGTCTCCAGCAGTCGCCGAGGTCCGGAGCGCGGGCGTCGGGGTGAGTGCCCAGGCGGGTCAGCACGAGGAGGCGCGCCCGGTCGCTCCGAGATCGCGCGGCCAGCCAGGCCAGGGTCGCGGCCGCCGGCTCGCCGGGTCCCGGGGCGAGGAGCAGCGTATCCCCGTCCGTCGCCTGGTCTCCCGCGACGCCCCAGCCCCAGCCTCGTCGCTCCAGCGCGCGGAGCAACCGGTGCGGGGCGCTGGCCGGGCGCGGGAGGGCGCGGACGAGGATCACGCGAACTCGCCAAGGGCTTCCGCCATCTGCCGGCGGTGGCCCAGGTCGTGATCGCCCCAGTAGCGGACCATCTCGGCCAGAGGATACGGCCCGCGGCGTGCATGGAATCCGACGCGGTCCCAGTCTCCGCGGCCGAGCGGCGCGAGCCGCGCCAGGAGTCGGCGCCGCGCCGCGCTCCATTCCTCGAGCACGCGAGCGGGCGACTGCTGGGCGTAGCCGCGTGCCGTCTCCCAGCCGGACAGGTCGGCGTCGGGGAGCGTGGGAGCCGTCTCGGTCAGCAGGCGTTCGAGTCGCGGGGCCCAGACCTCCAGATCCACGTCGTGCAGGTGACACAGGACCTCGATCGCGGACCACCGCTCCGGCGCCGGCCGCCCCCGCCACGCCGGCTCGGCGTTCCGCTCGAGCCGGTCGGCGACCCAATCGGGGCTCTCGGCCAGCACGGCGAGGAGCTGCCCCCATTCCAGGAAGCTCATCGGGCCGCGAAGTCTCGCGCCCACGCCCACGCTCGCCGCGGGCGGATGCGGCCCCGCGAAGGCCCGCTCCAGGTAGGAGCGGGCGAGCGCCACGTAGTGCTCGGCGCCGCCGCGGATGAGCGCCCGATGCTCGTCCGTCGCCGGGCCCACCACCTTGGCCGGCACGCCGAGGACCACGCTGCCGGCGGGCACGACCTGTCCCTCGCGCACCAGCGCCCCGGCCGCCACCAGGGAGCCCGTGCCGATGCGCGCGCCGGTGAGCACGATGGCGCCCATGCCCACCAGGCACTCGTCCTCGATCAGGCAGCCGTGGACGACCGCCCGGTGCCCGATCGTGACGCGGGCGCCGATCCGCGCGGGCTGTCCCTCGTCCACGTGCACGACCGTGCCGTCCTGGACGTTCGTGTCCTCGCCCACCTCGATGGGGGCCACGTCGCCGCGCACCACGGTGTGGAACCAGACGCTGGACCGCGGCCCCAGCTCGACCTCCCCGACGACCACCGCGCCGGGAGCGATGAACGCCGTGGGGTGCAGGCGCAGGCGGGACTGCCACTCTCCGGGAGGTCGTGGGGATCGCTCGGGCTCGCCGCTCATGTCCGTCCTCCTCTCTCGCCCACGAAGGGGTTGCTCGCGCGCTCGCGGCCGATCGTCGTGGACGGCCCGTGCCCGGGGTGGACGCGCAGGCGATCGCCCAGGGTGAAGAGCCGCGTCCGGATGGAGCGCTCCAGCTCGGCCGCCGACCCTCCGGGCAGGTCCGTGCGCCCGATCGAGCCGGCGAAGAGCGTGTCCCCCACCCAGAGGTCGTCCCGCCAGCGGAAGACGACGCCCCCCGGCGAGTGTCCCGGCGTATGGATCACCTCGAGGGCCTCGTCGCCGAGGTCCAGGCGCTGCCCGTCCGCCAGGTCGTGCACCCGGTCGGGCGCGCGCGCCGGGGGAAAGCCGAAGGCCGCGCCCTGCTCGCTCAGGCGCTGGAGCAGCGGCCGATCGGCGGGATGGAGCCAGAACTCGCCGCCCAGGGCCTCCTGCACCTCGCGAGCGCCGCAGACGTGGTCGTAGTGCCCGTGCGTATTGAGCAGGTAGCGCACCACCAGGGGCCCGGCCCGCGACCGCACCCAGCGGACGACCTCCTGGCCTCCGAAGCCCACGTCGACGAGCGCGCATTCGCGCGTGCGCGCGCAGACCAGCACGTAGGTGTTGTTGTCGAGCGGGCCGAGCCGCAGCCCGTGGCGCTCGAGCGCCATCAGATGACGTTCGCCTCGATCATGGCCTTGTGCTCCGAGAAGCGCTCCAGCCGCAGCGCCGAGAGGTCGAGGCTCGGCTGGCCGTCGACGATCCACTCCGCGAGGAGCTGCCCCACGGCCGGGGCGTGCATGAAGCCGTGGCCGCTGAAGCCGTTGGCGAGCAGCAGGCCCTCCACCCCCCGCGGCGGTCCCAGCACGGAGTTGTGGTCCGGCGTCGTCTCGTAGAGTCCCGCCCACCCGTTCGAGATCTGCGCCGACTCGAGCGCCGGCACCCGGTGCATGGCGGGCTCGACGATGCGCTCGAGGAGATCCCAATTCACGCTCAGGTTGAAGCCTTCGGGCTCCTCCGGATTCGCGTAGCCGAGCAGCAGGCCGCCGCTCTCGCGGTGCATGTAGACCCCCGAGCCCATGTCCACGATCATGGGCAGGGTCTCGCGCGCCATCGGCAGCGGCTCGGTGGTGAAGCAGTGGCGGCGCACGGGCCGCACGGGCAGGTCCACGCCCGCCCAGGCGGCCACCTCGGCGGCGTACGGACCCGCGGCGTTCACCACCATGGGCGAGCTGATCACCCCGGAGGCCGTGCGCACCCCCGTCACGCGCCGCCCCTCCATCACCAGCCCCCGGGCCGCGTCGCCGAAATGGAAGTAGGCGCCGAGACGCCGCGCCTGGGTCACGTAGCTCTGCGTGACCTCGTGCGGATTGCCCAGACCGTCTTCCAGGCAGAAGGTCGCGCCGACCACGTCCTCGACGTTCAGCTCCGGCACGATCCCGCGCGCGCCCTCCGGGGTCAGCACCTGCACGGGCAGGCCCAGGGAGATCTGCATCTCGGCCTGCCGCTGGAAGGCGCTCCAGGATTCCGCGTCGCTGAGCAGGAACAGGTAGCCCACCGGGAAGAAGACGGGATCGGTCTCCATCTCGGCGGCGAAGCGCCGGAAGTGCTCCTCGGCCAGCATCGAGATGCGCACGCTGAGGGGCGTCGAGAACTGCGCGCGGATGCCGCCCGCCGCCTTCGAGGTCGACCCGGCCCCCGCGAACGGCTCCTTCTCGATCACCACGACGTCCTTCACGCCCCTGCGCCCGAGGTGGTACGCGATCGAGGCGCCGATGCAGCCGGCTCCGATGATGACCACCGGGGCCGTTGCCGGGAGCCCACTCATTGGATCCTCCGGTAATAGCGCTGCATGCGCAGCGCGTCCTCTTCCATGGCCGGGGTCTCGGCGAACACCCAGCCCGAGGCGTGAACGTCGCGCAGCGCGCGCAACAGCTCCCGCCAGCGAAATCGTGACTTCGTCAACGGCAGGTGGCGGCGCTCGCCGCCCCGGCCGAACTCGATGCCGGAAGCGTGGACGTGGAGCCGCGAGAGCGCCCCGCGGCCCAGGCCCGCGGCGACCTGCTCGAGCAGGGCCACGAAGTCCTCGTGGCGATTGCCCGCGCCCTGTCGGCGCGCGTAGTGATGCGCGAAGTCGAGGCAGGGCAGCACGCCGTCGATCTCCCGGCTCCAGGCGATGACGTCCTCGAGCGTGCCCGCCTGGGAGATCCGGCCGGTGGTCTCGGGGCGCAGCTCGATCGCCACTCCGCGGGCGCGCAGCGCCCGCATCACGCCCCGCAGGCGCGTGGCCACGCGGCGCCAGGCCGCCGCCGGGGTCAGATCGCCGTACCAGCCCGCGTGGAAGCAGAGGCTCGCCGCCCCGCAGCGCGCGGCCTGCGCTCCGGCCTCGACCAGACGGGCCACGCTGCGCTCCACGACGTCCCGGGCTCCGCAGAGGTTGATGTAGTAGGGCGCGTGAGCGGTCAGCTCGAGACCACACTCGGCGCGCGCTCTGGCGATCCGATCCGCCGTCTCTCCGCGCATGCGCACCCCGTTGCCCCACGCCATCTCGAGGCATTCGAGGCCCAGCTCGCGGGCTCGGCGGATGGCGTGCTCGGTCCCCGCGCGCGGCGTCGAGAGCGGGTTGCCCGCAGTGCCGAAGCGCAGGCTCACCCGCGAATCTCCCCGCTCCGCGCGAGGATTCTTCCGCAGTCTATGCCAGCCGCAGCTCCGAGGCGAGCCGGCGCGGGGTATCCGAAAGTCCCTGCCGCTGGTCCGCTCACCGCTTGTAGCCGATGCGCCGGAGGAATTCGCGCCGTGACTGCCGGGCGGCCTCGTCCTCCACTCCCTTCGGCGCCTCGCCGTCCACGACCCCCGCCACGCCTCGCCCCAGCTCGGTCTCGGCCACCAGCGCCTGCACGGGATTGGCCGTGGCGCAGAAGATCTGGCAGACCTCGGGGCAGAGCTTGATCGCGTTCAGGAGGTTGATGGGAAAGGCGCCCTTCAGCAGCAGGAAGAACGTGTGTCCGGCTCCGACCTTCTCGGCGTTGGCCACCGCCACGCCGACGAGGCCGGCTTCGTTGCCCTCCGTGCGGACGAGGCAGGGCCCCGACGCCTCGCAGAAGGCCAGCCCGAACTGCACGCCGGGCACGGCGGTCACGACGATCTCGGCGAGATCCTCCACGGTCTTGATGAAGTGGGACTGCCCGGCGACGAGGTTGCAGTCGGCGGGGATCTCCAGCGGCACGGCGGTCAGGTTCATGGCGCTCCTCCTCGCGACCGACGCTACGGGGGCCCGTGGAGCGGAGTCAAGGACCGCCCTCCCCCGCGCGGCCTCCGCCTCCACGCCCGGGCTAGAACGCCTGGCTGGAGCCGATGGAGAGCACGGCCTCTCGCCGGCCGCCGAGGGTGGGCTCGATCGGCCAGGCGAGATCCACCCGCACCACCTGGGCCAGGCCGACCTGGGGAAAGCCCAGCCTCACTCCGAAGCCCGCGTCCTGGAACCAGCCCGTGCCCGCGGCCCCCGGTCCCCAGGCGCGAGCCGCGTCGTAGAACACGGCCGTGCCCGCGCGCAGCAGATCCCACTCCCGCGGCGTGGCGAGCCAGCGCTCCTCGACGTTCAGCCGCCACAGCCGCCTCCCGGCGAGCGCCTGCGCCGGGAAGGCCCGAAGCCCGTTCAGCCCGCCGACCACGAGCTGCCACGGACGGGACGCGTGCGCCTCGGCCTGCCCGAGGCCCGCGAGGACCAGCGTGTGCCGAGCCGACACGAGGTACCAGCGCCCTTCGACGTAGCCGTACTGATCGAGCGGTCGGCGGCGCAGGCGACTCTCCGCCCCGGCTCGCATCCAGCCGAATCCAAGAGCCCGCTCGAGCCCGCAAGCGAGCTGCGCCTGCACGAGGCCCTCGTCCACCGTGCTGCCCAGAGCCCGCGGCGCCACGGCGGCCTTGAGGCGCACGGACGGCCCCACGTCGAAGTCCTCGACCCGGTCCCAGCGATCCACCTCCTCCAGCTCCAGGTAGCGCGGGCGCCAGAGCAGGAGATCGGCGCCGAGCATGCGGCGCCGGTCGTTCTCCTCGCCTCCCGCGAATTCGGCGGGCGCGCCCGGGGCCAGTCGGCTCGGCCCGTAGCGGCGGTCCAGCAGCTCGAACGAGCCCGTGAGCCGGACGATGGTGCTGTCGCCGGGAAGCCTCCAGCCCCGCGCGAGGAGGAAGCCTTCCAGGCGCTGGTCGAAGGAGGCGATCTCCCGGCCATCCTGGTAGAGGTGCGCCACGGACGTCGCGGCCTGGGCGGCCACATCCCACGAGCGCGGCGTCTCCTCGGCATAGAAGGGCCGTCCGACGTCGAAGCTCCGCCCCGTTCCCTCGACCGACCTCGAGAAGCCGAGGTGGAGACGGACGCGGCTCCCGCTCAGGTTGGGATCGTCGTAGGTGAGGCTGCGCGAGATGGCCGTCGAGCCCTGCGCGTAGAGGAAGCACACGGACTTGCCGAAGCCGAACAGGTTGCGCTCGGCCAGGCCCCACGAGCCGGTGCGCGTCCCCCCCACGGTCTCGACGTTCAGCTCGGGCGAGGTGGTCCACAGGTCCCGCGTCACCACGGTCACGCTGACCGAGTCCCCTTCGGGCCGCGCCTCGATCCGCTCGGGCACCAGGTAGTCGAGCCCGCGCAGGTTGCGGGCCGTCTCCTCGGCGGCGTGCGCGGTCCAGGGCTCGCCCGTGCTGAAGAGCAGCTCGTTGCGCACGGTGGCGGGCCGGGTGCGGACGTGCAGGCGGTTGGCCAGGCGGCGCACCGAGGCGAGCGGAGCGTCGGGGTCGTGGTCGTAGACGTTGCCGGGCTGCACGACGATCCGGCCGATGGGAGCGCGCTCGAGCGGCGAGACCGAGGTCTCGGCCCGGCGCAGACGTGGGCGGATCCGCACGCGCTCGGGCGCGGGGCGCGCCGGTTGCTCTTCCCCCGACCGGGCGGCGCACGGCGCCGGCGCGCACGCCCACAGCAAGGCAGCGCCGAGAACCAGGGCGCGCAGGCGACCCGCCCTCTTCCTCGGGGCCCGGAGCGAGGGCTCCGCCCCCGATCGCGCTTCGCGGCCCATGCAGGACCCGTCGCTACCGGCGCTTCGGCTTCGCCAGCCGGTCGCGCGCCAGCTGCGCCTCTCCCGACAGGGGGAACCGCTTGACCAGGTCCTCCATGGTCCTGCGGGCCTGGGCCGCCTCTCCCAGCTTCTCGCGGCAGAGAGCCAGCTTCCACAGCGAGGCTGGCACCTTGTCGCCTTGCGGGAAGAGCTGCTCCACCTTCTCGTACTCGACTTCGGCGCTGTCGAACTTCGATTGGGCGAAGAAGCTCTCGCCCACGCCGTACTGCGCGTTGTCGGCGAGATCGGTGGCCGGGAAGCGTTGCACGTAGTCGCGGAATTCCTGCAGGGCGAGCGGGTACCGGCCCTGCGTCAGGTCCTGCGCCGCCTGATCGTAGAGCTGATTCGGGTCCGGACCGCCGGGGGCAGCCGGGGTCGGCCCGACCTGCTTCTCGAGCTGGTTGAAGCGCCCCATGACCTCGTCGAGCTTGCCCTCCAGCCGGCCCATCTGGGCGAACAGCTCCTGCGTCGTGCTCCCCGTGGAGGCCCGCGTGCTGAGGAGGATGTCCCTCTGCTCGGACAGGTCGCGGCGCACGTCCGCCAGCACCCGATAGGCCACCGAATCCCGCACCCGCATGGTGTCCACCTGCGTGCGCAGGCTGTCGAGCCCCGTGCGAAGGAGGGTGAGCTGCGGCGCGTAGCAGCCGGGAAGGCTCGTGGCGAGGAGGAGCCCGCAGACGACCGCGGTCCCCCGCGCCCAGGGCCGGTTCGAGGGGCGGCGCGCGCCGCCCCTCGCCCCGGAGAGCCTGCCCGTCATCGAAGGACGAAGTGAGCGCGCCGGTTCTGCTGCCAACAGTCCTCCGTGTGCTCCTGGCAGAACGGCCGCTCCTTGCCGTAGGAGACGGTCTGCACGCGCGCCGCCGGCACGCCGGCGTTCACGAGATAGTCGCGCGCCGCGCCGGCCCGCTTCTCGCCGAGCGCGAGGTTGTACTCCACCGTGCCCCGCTCGTCGCAGTGACCTTCGATCGTGATGTTCACGTCGGCGTTGTCACGCATCACCTTCGCATCCTTGTCGAGCGCGGACTTGGCGTCGTCCCGCAGCGCGTACGCATCGAAGTCGAAGAACGCGTCGGTGAAGTCGCTCTCCGTCACCTTGGGCGCCGGCGGCGGCGGCGGAGGCGGTGGTGGAGGCGGCGTCGGTGCCGGCGCGGGCTGCGTGACCGGCGGGGCCGGCGGCGGGGTGGGCGGCGCCTCCTTGGCCTTCTTCGCGCAGCCGGCGGCGAAGAGGGTCACGGCGCCGAGCAACAGCAGGGCGAAGAGAACGCGGACTGGGTTTCTCATCGGCTTCCTCCGGGGTTTGAGGGTTGGGTGCCATTCCTGGCGGCCGCAGTTCCGGCGGTGAAGCGTGGGGACCACGCGGGGGAAGTGGCGACGTGCCCACCGGTGTCGAGCTTGCGAGGCGGCCGTCCGTCGAGATCCGTGACGTACAAGGCGTAGGGACCATCCCGGTCCGAGGCGAAGACCAGGTGGCGGCCGTCCGGCGACCAGTGCGGATTCTCGTTGCTGGCGCCGGTCACGGCGAGTTGCGTGCCTCCGCCATCCGGCCGGCAGACGTAGATGTCGAAGCCCGAGCCGGTGCGGTTCACGAAGGCGATCAGGTCGCCCTTGGGCGACCACGCGGGTGAATCCGTGTAGTCCACGTCGTAGGTCAGGCGATGCACGTTGGCGCCGGAGCGGTCCATCACGTAGACCTGCGGCGTGCCGCTGCGATCCGAGGTGAAGGCGATGTCCTGCCCCGTGGGCGACCAGCAGGGCGAGGTGTCGATGGCCCGGTTGTCCGTGAGGCGCCGCGGCGAGCCGCCGCGCGCGTCGAGCAGATAGATCTCCGGGTTGCCGTCCATGCTGAGCGTGCAGGCGATCTGGCGGCCGTCCGGGGAATAGGCGGGGCTCGAATTGAGCCGGGGGCGGGCCGAGATCCGATAGACCTTGCCGCCGCCGGACGGCACCACGAAGAGGTGGGGATCGCCGCCGTCGCGATAGGAGGCGAAGGCGATCAGGGAGCCGTCCGGCGACCACGAGGGCGAGAGCGCGATCGAGCGGTCGGCGGTGAGGGCTTGCAGGTTCCCGCCGTCCACGTCCATCACGAACAGCTCCTTGCTGCGCCCCTGCTGGCCCACGAAGGCGATGCGCGTGCTCGCGACGCCGGGCTCGCCGGTGAACTGGAGCACGATGTCGTCGGCGAACTGATGGAGGGCCGCGCGCCAGGCCGACGCCGGCGCCCGGTAGACGCGCGAGAGGATCGGCCGCCGCGCCGGGAAGTCGCGCACCTCGCCCTCGAGCACGACCTGCCCGCCGCTCACGCTCCAGCGCCCGCCCGTCACCGCCTGCACGTCGAAGGGCGGCTGGCCGGCCCAGGCGCGCGAGACCAGGAACACGGCCGACTGCTCCAGGTCGCCGGCCAGGACCTCCGCGGCCGCGGAGGCGGCCGGGGCCCCTGCCGGCGCGGGCCCGGCGGTGAAGGCCTCGCAGTAGAGCTGGATCCGGCGACCGCCGCCGGCGATGTTGATGCGCACCTCCCGCGTCTGCGCCTGCGCGCTCGCGGCGGCGAGCAGCGCCAGCAGGGTCAGGCCGGCCGCGGTTCTCATGGCCGCTTGT
Source organism: Candidatus Eiseniibacteriota bacterium (assembly GCA_033853925.1). Lineage (GTDB taxonomy): Bacteria > Eisenbacteria > RBG-16-71-46 > RBG-16-71-46 > RBG-16-71-46 > JANXPZ01. Next base: position 10,928 of record JAWOLC010000022.1, on the reverse strand, counting down.
ACTCGAAGCCGAAGTGGACGCCGAGGTCCGACCCCGGGAAGCCGAGCGGCAGGGGCGGCAGCGGGTCGCTGAGCGTCACGGCCCGCACCGCGGACTGATCGAAGAACGCGAAGCCGCTGCTGCTCTCGACGCGGATGGACGACACGTCTCCTCCGCGGCTCACGCGGAAGTAGACGACCGCCTGCACGGGCCGCCCGGCCTCGAGCCCCGCCGGCGGCCCCCAGTTCTGCGCCACCTTGTTGCGGACGAGCATGAGGTAGTAGGTGAACTCGAAGTCCCGCGAGTCCACGCCGACCGCGCCGCTCAGGCCCGCGCCTCCGACCTGGGCGTAGGGAAGGACGGGCGCCTCGAGCGCCGGGGCCTCCTCGCGGGCCGGCGGGCTCTTGGCCGCCGGCTTCTTGGGCGGCGTCAGCTTCACGCCCTCCGCGTGCTCCGGCTTGATGTCGGGGACCTTCATGCTCGGCTTCCCGGCCTCCGGCGGCGCGGGTGCCACTCGGGGCACGGCGCCCGGCTCCACGAGGCCCACCTGCACCACGTCCGGGCCCGGCACGATGAGGGGCTCCCCCTGACGAACCGTGAAGAGCGCGATCAGGATCGCCACGTGGGCGGCCGCGGAGCCCACGATCGCCGAGCGGGTCACGGGCGCGTCCCCCTCAGGGGCGGCTGCGTCACCAGTCCCAGCGAGGCCACTCCCACGCGCCGCATGCGCGCGATCAGCTCGACGATCGTTCCGTAGGGCACGCCGCGATCGGCCTTGAGGAACACGGGGCGCTGGGCGGCGCCTGCCTGCGCGAGGGCGTCCTCGAAGCGGTCCACGGGCACGATCGAGTTCCCCACGGCCACCGTGCGATCGGCCCGGACGCTCACGATCAGGCCTTCACGGACGTCGAGCCCGCGCGTGGCCACCCGGGGCAGATCGATCTCGAGCCCTCCCTGGAGGAAGGGCGCCGTCACCATGAAGATGATCAGCAGCACGAGCACCACGTCCACGAACGGCGTGACGTTGATCTCCGCCATGGGGACGCGCGGGGAGGCGCTCTTCACGCCCGCGGACCTCCCGCCCGCCGGTCGAGGTACTCGGTCACGAAGGCCGTGCTGACGTTGCCGATCGCGCGCAGGCGACCGAGCAGGTGGTTGTAGCCCACCACCGCGGGGATCGCCGCGGCGAGCCCGGCCACCGTGGTGATCAGAGCCTCGGCGATGCCCGGGGCCACGACCACGAGCGAGGCCGAGCCCTGGGCGCCGATGCTCAGGAAGGCGCTCATCACGCCCCAGACCGTGCCCATCAGGCCGATGAAGGGCGAGACGCTGCCGGCCGTGGCCAGGAAGCCCACGTGCCGCTCGAGCCGAGCCAGCTCGTCGCCCGCCGCCCGCTCCATGGCGCGCTGGGCCAGATCGTAGCGGCTGGCGTCCGGGGCCACCGCCGGCGCCGGATTGCCGAGCGTGCGCTGGCCCGTGTGGGCCAGCCGGGCGAGGATGCTGGCGGGATGCGCCTGCGGGGGCGGGTCGGCGTTGGGCGCCGCGCGGAAGCCCGTCAAGAAGACGCGATCGTCGTGCTGCACCCGCTGATACAGCCGCAGCCGCTCGACGATGATCGCCCAGCTATAGACGGAGATTCCGAGGAGGAGCAGGAGGATGAACTTGGCGAACAGCCCCGAGGAGGCGACGAGGGCGGGCACCGAGGCTCGCACCCCCACGCTGGCCTGAAGGATGAAGGAACCCAATGCCATGGGCTTCACGCTCCCTGTGAAGATCTGTCGGGAAGGGCACCCGGCCGCGGCCCCTGGCCGGCGCCCCGACGCGCCGTCGAATTCGGCTGGCCATGGCACGCTAACACACGCTCCCGGGCCTCTCAAGATCGCCCCGGGGCATTCTGGGTCGCTTGCCGCACGGCGGCGGCGCCCTCCGTGCGAGCGGCGGGAAGGCCGGCCTTTGCCGGCACGCGCCGCCGGAGCGGAGCCTCCACATCAAGACCGTGCAAAAAACGCCGCGTCCCGCGTGGAAGGCCTGGCTCGAATGATCTACCCTCATGTTGAGTCGTGAGGTGGAGCCCTCGGAGACCGCACCCGGCCGGCGTGGCTGATCGACATCGATGACGAAGAATCGGCTTATCGGAATCGCTGTCCCGGCGGTCCTGGTCGCGGCCTTGGCGGGGGCAGCCCTCGGCTGGGAGCACTTCGCCATCCCCAGGAGGACGCGCGAGCCGGCTCGTAACTTCACCATCCGCACGCTCGACGGCCGCACGCTGCGCCTGGCCGACCTCCGCGGCCGCCCGCTCGTGCTGGACTTCTGGGCCACCTGGTGCGCGCCCTGCCGGGCTAGCATGCCGCACCTGAGCGCCATGCAGGACCGCTTCGGCAGGCAGGGACTCCAGGTGGTCGGTCTGTCGGTGGACGACGTTTCCCCCGACCAGGTCAGGGCCTTCGCCGACCGGCTGCGGGTGCACTTCCCGGTCGGCATGGCCCCGGAGAAGATGCTCGACGAGTACGGCCCCATCCGCTCCATCCCCACCACGATCTTCATCGACCGGCGGGGCCGGATCGTCCGGCGGCTGGTGGGCTACGTGGACCGGGAGACCCTCGAGGGGTTCGTGCGCGAGATCCTCTGAGGGCGGGAGGCCCCCCGGGCCCGCAAGCGAAGGAGCCACGCGATCGCCTCGCGTGGCTCTTGGCGTTCGGGCTCGGGACGATCGCCGCTACAGCTTCTTCATGTCCGCGTCCGACCCCGCCGCCGAACGCAGGTCTCCGGTCACCTCGGAGGCGTCGCGAAGCGCGATTCCTGCTGCACCAGCAAGTTCCAGATCCACACGCCCCAGCCTCCTCCCCACGTTGGCCACAGCAGTCCCACCTGTCTCCGGCTCGGCGTCATGAAGTCCAACCCGCCCTCGGATCGCGCGAACGAGTTCCAGACGAGGAGCCACATCAATGCGCGTCCATCCGGTGCCTGCAGCACGAGGATGCCGCACTCGCACCGCCTCAACTCGATGGCCGGGAAGACGAACGCGACCGAGGTGAGGACCGGACGGCGCCAGGTGAAGCCGAAAAGCGTGAGACGAGGGTTGCGGAACCCGATCGCCAGCCCGGGGCCCGGTGAGAGGGCCAGGACGGCGGCCTTCCCTTCTATGGCCGCGGGCCCAATCGTGTCCTGGCACATGTCCACGCACTGGCCGGTCCACCTCCACGAGAGCGGAACGCCCGAACTCTGGTTCCCGACGAAGACGCGGCAGCCGTCCGTCGGGAGACCGAGGACGAGGGGTGGACTGTCGAAGTCCTGCCGGTGCGGGACATGGACCTGCCGGCCGCCGGGCGCCGTGTAGAGGGCGACGTCCAACCGCCCGAACGCGACGACCCCGAGCACGACCAAGAAGATCCAGAAGCGCGGAGATCTCTTCATCGGCACCCGCCCAACTGCTACACCTCTTCGGAGTCGCCTTAGCGGTAGATGCTCTTGAGCCGTCCCCAAGTCTGCCGGACCGTCGGAACGAAACAGCCCGGGTTCGTCCCCGAGCCCGTGTTGTGGAGCGTGACGCTGCTCGCGTTCACGATCGTGAAGTCAGCGGAGTTCTGGTCCGTGTCCGTGATGCCGCCGTTGCCGCGAAGGGCGCGGAAACGTCTTCTCATGGCGGCCTCCCAAGCAAGGCGCCGGCCGCGCAGGCGAGGCCGGCGACCAGTGCGGACGACACCCACAAGAGTCGAGGATACCCCGCAGCCGCGCAGTGTTGTTAGGAGAATCGAGTGGCATGCGCGATCGCTCCGAGAGGATTGCGCACGCACAAGCGCGGCACAGACGCCCTCTCGCATCGCCTCGGCTGGCCCCCAGGAGACGAGCACAACCCCTGACACACCGAGGCCCCGCCTATTCGGCGAGGCCTCGCGATTCTGGTGCCCGGGGCGAGATTTGAACTCGCACGGGTTTCCCCATACGCCCCTCAAACGTACGTGTCTACCAATTCCACCACCCGGGCAATCGCAACTTGCGCGAGCGTCAGCGCCCGCCGGACGGCGCGGCTGGCGCCCTGGGCGCGCCACCCGTCCCCTGCTGCCCCTGCCCTCCCGGAAGCTGGGCCGGCGCGCTGCTCGATGCCTTGCGCGCTTCCTGCTGGATCAGGCTCTTCGACCCCCCGGCCATGTTCGTGCTCAGCAGGGCGAGAATCAGCGAGGTGAGGAAGAAGAGGCCGGCGAGCACCATGGTCGCGCGGGTCAGGAAGTCCGTGGCCCCGCGACCTCCGAACACGGTCTGAGCCGAGCCGCCGAAGGCGCCGCCCGCGAGCCCGCCACCCTTTCCCGACTGCATGAGCACGACGCTGACCAAGGCCAGGCAGATGAGCAGATGGAAGACGATCAGTAAGCCGAACATGAGACCCTCGGGAACGTGCTCGAGTCGGGGGCGATCGCCGGGGGCCACGAGCGCTGGCACCCAAGGCAGCCGAAGAGACTAGCAATCGCCTCGGGCATCCGTCAAACTCTCTGGCCGCCCGTCGCGGCCGCGGAGACGATGCGCCAGAACGAAGCGGCGTCCAGCGAGGCGCCGCCCACGAGCGCCCCGTCCACGTCCTCGTCCGCGAAGAGCGAGGGAGCGCTGGCCGCCGTGACGCTGCCCCCGTAGAGGAGGCAGGCGCGCCCCCCCGTGCCCGGCCCCACGACGCGCTCCAGCGTCTCGCGCAGGATCTGATGCGCCTCCCGAGCCTGCTCGACGGTGGCCACCTTGCCGGTGCCGATCGCCCAGACCGGCTCGTAGGCCACGACCGTTGCCCCGGCCTGCCCCGCGTCGAGCCCCTCGTAGGCGGCTCGAGTCTGGCGCACGAGGATCTCGGCCGTCTTTCCCGATTCGCGCTCGGCCAGGGTCTCTCCCACGCACACGATCGGGATCAGCCCGTCGCGCTGGGCGGCGCGCAGCTTCTGCCCCACCAGCTCGTCGCTCTCCCCCAGGCCATGGCGGCGCTCGGAATGCCCCACGATCACGAAGCGGCAGCCGATCGCCTTGAGCATCGCCCCGGAAACCTCCCCCGTGAAGGCGCCGTGGGTCGCGGGATGCAGATTCTGGGCGCCGAGGTGAACCGGGCTCCCCTCGAGCGCGCCGCCCACGGCCGCCAGGGCCGGGAAAGGCGGGCAGAGCAGGATCTCGCACGCGGAGCGCGCTCCTCCGGCCAGGGCGAGCAGCTCGCGCGCCAGCGCCGCGCCTTCCGGAGCGGTCTTGTTCATCTTCCAGTTGCCGGCGACGAGCCGAGGCCGGCGCGGCCAGACGGCGGCCATCAGGCGTCGTCCAGCGCGGCCACGCCGGGAAGCACCTTGCCCTCGAGGAACTCGAGCGAGGCGCCGCCGCCGGTGGACAGATGGGAGAACTGGTCGGCCAGGCCCGCCTGCTGAATAGCCGCGACCGAATCGCCACCGCCCACGACCGTGATCGCCCCCTTGCCCGTGAGCTGCGCCAGGGCCCGGGCGACTCCGACCGTCCCGGCGGCGAAGGCCGGCACCTCGAAGATGCCCATCGGCCCGTTCCAGACCACGGTCTTCGCGTCCCGCAGCCGGGCGGCGAACAGGCTCACCGTCTCGGGGCCGATGTCCACCCCCATGTCCTCGGGGCCCAGCCGGTCCAGCGCGAGCGGGCGCCCGGGCGCGCTGCCGTCGGCCGCGGTGGAGGCCAGGCAGTCGACGGGCAGCACCAGGTCCACGCCGCGCTCCTTCGCCTTCGCCAGCAGATCGCGCGCCATGCCGACCCGGTCGTCCTCGACCAGCGACTTGCCGATCGGGCGCCCCTGCGCCTTGAGGAAGGTGAACATCATCGCGCCCCCCACGAGCAGGCGGTCCACCTTGCCCAGGAGGTTGTTCAGCACATCGATCTTGCCCGAGATCTTGGCGCCACCCAACAGCGCGGCGAAGGGCCTCTGCGGGTTGTCCAGGGCGCGCCCGAGGTAGTCCAGCTCCTTCTGCATCAGGAACCCGGCCACGGCCGGCCGCAGGACCCGCGCCACTCCTTCCGTGGAGGCGTGCGCGCGATGCGCCGTGCCGAAGGCGTCGTTCACGTAGATCTCTCCCAGCCGGGCGAGCTGCTGGGCGAAGGCGGGATCGTTCGCCTCCTCCTCCGCGTGGAAGCGCAGGTTCTCGAGCAGCAGCACCTGCCCGTCCGCGAGGGCGCGGGCCATCGCTTCGACCTCGGGGCCCACGCAATCGGGCGCGAACGCCACCGGCTGGCGGAGCAGGCGCTCCAGGCGGACGGCCACGGGCTTGAGGCTGTTCTTCGTGTCCGGTCCACCCTTGGGCCGCCCCAGGTGCGACATGAGCACGACCCGCGCCCTCTTCTCAAGCAGGTAGCGGATCGTCGGCAGCGCGGCCACGATGCGCGTGTCGTCGCCGACCTCGCCGTCCTTGACCGGCACGTTGAAGTCCACGCGGACGAGCACGCGCTTGCCCTCCGGCCGGATGTCCTTGAGGCCCTTCTTCGCTTCGCCCATGGTCGCCCCCTACGCCATCTTCAGCAGGGCGTCCGCGACGCGCTCGGAGAAGCCCCACTCGTTGTCGTACCAGGAGAGGATCTTCACCAGATTGCCGCCCATGACGTTCGTGGAGAGGGAGTCGAACACGCTGCTGTGCGAATTGCCGATCACGTCCGTGGAGACGATGGGGTCCGTGCAGTACTCGAGGATGCCCTTCATCGGCCCGTCCGCCGCCGCCTTCATGGCCGCGTTCACCTCGTCCTTGCTCGTGCTCTTCCGGGTCTCGACCACCAGGTCCACGAGCGAGCCGCTCGGCGTCGGCACGCGGACGGCCAGGCCGTCCAGCTTGCCCTTGAGCTCGGGCAGCACCTCGCCGATGGCCTTCGCCGCGCCCGTCGAGGTCGGGATCATGCTCATCGCCGCCGCGCGCGCCCGCCGCAGGTCCTTGTGGGGCAGGTCCAGGATTCGCTGATCGTTCGTGTAGGCATGGATCGTGGTCATGAAGCCGCGCTCGATGCCGAACGAGTCGTTCAGCACCTTGGCCACGGGCGCCAGGCAGTTCGTCGTGCACGAGCCGATGCTCACGACCTGGTGCTTGGCCTTGTCGTAGAGCTGGTCGTTGACGCCGATCACGAAGGTGAGATCGCCGCCCTTGGCCGGAGCCGAGATCAGTACGCCGCGCGCCCCCGCCGCCAGATGCTGGGCCGCGCCCTGCCGATCGGTGAACTTGCCCGTGGACTCCAGCACGACCTCCACGCCCAGCGACTTCCAGGGGAGCTTCGCCGGATCCTTCTCGCTCAACACCTGGATGCGCTTGCCGGCGACGTCCAGGTGCCCGTCCACGGCCTTGCCCGCGCGCGGCCAGACGCGGTGCACCGAGTCGTACTTGAGCAGGTGGGCCAGCGTCGGCGCGTCCGTGATGTCGTTGACCGCCACGAACTCGATGGGCAGACCGCGGTTCACGGCCGCCCGCACCACGAGCCGGCCGATCCGGCCGAATCCGTTGATTCCTACCCGAAGTGGCATTGCACGTCCCTCTCTATGTGGCGGGGTTCGACCCGCTCGTCCTTCCGGTCCCCGCCGGGGGGCCGGAGCGCGTCATCCGAAGAAGATCCTCGCCGTGTCCAGCAGCTCCGGCGGGACCGGTCGCGGCCCCTTGCGGGCCACGGACAGCTCCACGGACGTGATCTGTCCGCCCTGCACGGTCACCATGCGGCCGAATTCCCCCTGCACGGCCAGGTCCACGGCCGCCACCCCATGCGCGAGGCGCCCCGAGGGGGGATGCCCTCGATCGTCGGCAGATCGTGGTCGCGGATCCGGGACTCGAAGAGCCCCCGCCAGCCGTCCTCGAAGCCCAGGATGTGCCCCTGGTGAGTGCGGTTGGCGTGCACGGCGGCCGCCCGGATGATGGCATTGAGCCCGGGGCAGTCCCCGCCTCCGGTCAGAATGCCGAGACGCATGCTGACGCTCCATCCCCGAGGGGGCGACGGTGAGGGACGACAGGAAGTAGACGGTGAATCCGCCGGACTATGCCCGATGGTGCGGGGGTGGTCAAGCGTTGGCGGGCGGGCTGCTGGCAGGCGAGCGCGTCACTCGGTGGAGTAGCGCAGCCGGAAGTCCCCCGTCCCGCGCTCGTCCACGAAGAGGAAGAGGAGACGCCGGCGGCGCAGGCGATCGGCCGCCGCGGGATCGGCATCCGGAGGCGGCACGATCGGTCCCTCGTAGATCCACAGCTCGAACGGACGCTGGTCTCCCCCCGGCCCCTTCGAGTGCACGTCGCCGAGCGCGCGATCCTCGTCGAGCGAGAGCTGATCGAGGATCCCGTCCAGCGACTCGTCGCCCGTGGGGATCACCTGGTTCACGATCTCGCTCGGCTCCCCGTAGCGGATGAACACGCGCCCCATGTCGGAGAACATCCCCTTGCCCAGTGCCGGCCGCGTCCAGTGCTGGTTCGCGTAGGCGACGCGCTGGAGGTACGCCTCGCGCGCCTCGTTCTTGCCGGTCCCCGGCGACGGGTCGCGCGCGCGCCAGAAGTCGTCGAGGTAGCGCTCCTGCTCGCCCGGGGAGAGCAGGGCGAAGGCATCCTCGTCGTCGGCCGTCAGCAGGAAGTGGACGTCGTCCTGCACGTCCCGCGCGTTGCGCATCCAGGAGTCCACCTGCCAGGCGATACTGAAGCGCGCGCGCCGGACGAGGGGCTTCTCGTCCCCCTCCTGCCAGACCCTCAGCTCGAGGTCGTAGCCGCCCGCGGGCTGCGTGGACAGGTCGAGGACGGCTCCCCCCGCCAGCTCGGCGCTCGCGACCGCCTGGGTGCTCTCGCGCTCGGCCGCCACCTGGCCCTGCGCGTCGAGGACGCGCGTGGCCCACCGCCACGGGCGCGCCTCGCCGCCGCGAGCGGTGAAGGCGATGCTCAGCTCGCTCTCGTAGAGGCCGTAGAGCCGCTCCGGGTTGGGCAGGAGCGTGCGGCCGCCGCGCTCGAACGCCGTGGGCGGCCCCCCCTTCCGCGCGGTCCAGACGAACTCGATGTCGGACAGATCGCGCCCTTCCTGGGCTCCCGGCACCTCGAGCTGGCCCTCGACCTGGCCCGATTCCGTCACCGCCCGGCCCGAGTAGACGAGGCCGCGCTTGCGCGAGAGCACGTCGTCCACGCGCACGAACAGGCGATGCCGGCCCGCCCGCGCGGGAAACCGCAGGCCCACGACCCTGCCGAAGCCCCCGCTCGAATCCTGGGGCTCGATGGCGAACTCCTGGGTCTGCTCCCGGCCCCGGCCACCTCCGTAGGCGCCCCGCAGCCGGGCCGTCAGGCGGATCCGGGAGAGGCCATCGTCGTCTCGCGCCAGCGCCGTGACGGTGGCCGGCGGGATCCGGACGTAGACGTCGAGCGTGGAGCCGGCCGAATCGGGGAACGCGGCGGCGTCCACGGTGAAGCCCACCCGGCCGGCTACGCGCCAGGGAAGCGGGCCGGGATCGGGTCCCCCGGCCCGCGCGGGCCCGGCGGCCAGGGCGAGGCCCAACGTCAAAAGGAGACGCGCCCCTTGCCAGGGGCGCGTCCACGGCTCCGGGGTCACGAGGCCACCTCGCGACGACCGGTCGTCAGAAGAGGAACTTGAGCGAGAAGCGGTGTGCACCGCCCAGGTCCTTCATGTCCGTATAGGCGTAGTCCAGATCGGCCATGCCGGCCACGGAGACCGGGAAGTGGAAGCCGACGCCTCCGGCCAGGGACTCCGCGTCGTAGTTGATGTTGTAGCCGCCCCGCAGGTACAGGTACTTGCGGAACGCGTACTCGGCGCCCACGTTCAGGCGCTCCGAGTTGTCCGGTGGATGGGAGAACTCGAACGATCCCGTCAGCTTCTGATCGGCGCGCTGCATCAGCACCGCCGACGTCCCGACCCGGAAGATCGCCGGCAGCCGCGCCGACCGGTCGATGAACTTGATCTGCGAGCCGATGTTCGAGATCGCCATGCCGATGCGCATCCCCATCGCGCCCACGTCGTACAGCGTCCCCACGTCGAAGGCGAAGGTCTGCTGCGTGAACTCCGCGAGCCCCTCGCTGATGAAGTTGCCCGTGAAGCCGGCGCTGAACTTGTCGGTGAAGGAACGCGCGTAGGTCAGCCCGGCGCTCATCATGCCGGCGTCGAACGTGCGCCCCGTGCCCACGTTGGGATCCGGCTGGTAGGCCGTCGTCTCCACCATGGGCTGCATGCTGAGCGAGCGTGCGTGGACCGCGAAGGCGCCGGGGATCCGACGCAGATGGAAGACATAACCGATCTGGTCGAAGGACAGATCGGCCGGCCAGTTCGCGTGATTCAGCGAGAGCTCGGACTTGTCCGGATCGATGCGGGCGATGCCTGCGGCGTTCCAGAAGACGGCGGTGGCGTCGTCCGCCACCCCCACGAAGGCCCCACCCATGCCCGCCGCCCGCGCCCCCACTGCGATCTTGAGGAACTGCCCGTCGAAGGTGCCGACCTTCTCGAAGATATTGGCTGCGCCCGCCCAGCCGGGGACAAGCAGGCCCGCCAGGCCCAGCGCCGCGATGACCTTTCTCACTGCGATCCTCCTCTCTCGCTCCCGCGCCTAGCGGATGACCACGAATTTGCCACGTTGGGTGCCACTACTGGACTCCACCGTGAAGATGTAGATCCCGCTCACGATGTCCTGCCCGTTCCGTGAGATCAGGTTCCAGCGCGCCTGACCATCGTTGGCGTTGTCCTCCTGCCGGTTGAACCCCTGCCGCACGATGCCATCCGAGCCCGTGACCGGGACGCGGTTCGAATCGTTGACCGGGTCCTCGGAATGCAGGGTCTGGACCAGGTCGCCCGAGACCGTGTAGATCCGGATCGTCCACTTGCCGGCCGGCAGCCCCAGGAAGTCGATGTGGGTGCCGGTGGGGTCCGACCCGTTGGGGATCAGATCCCAGGTCGAAGGACGCGAGAGGATGTTCCGGTAACCCCGGTAGGGATTGGGCACGACCCACACGCTCTTGCCGGCGTGCACCCCC
>JAWOLC010000021.1:0-46203 GCA_033853925.1 Candidatus Eiseniibacteriota bacterium | reverse complement strand
CGAGATCGCCATGCCGATCTTCATCCCGAGCGTGCCGACGTCGTAGAGCGTGCCGACGTCGAACGCATAGGTCTGCTGGGTGAACTCCGCCAGGCCCTCGTTGATGAAGTTGAACGTCACGCCCGCGCTGAACTTGTCCGTGAACGATCGCGCGTAGGTCATGCCCGCCGCGAGCATGCCCGCGTCGAACGTGTTGCCGGTGCCGACGTTCGGATCGGGCTGGTAGGCGGTCGTCTCGACCATGGGCTGCATGGTGAGCGCGCGCGCGTGCACCGCGAACGCGCCGGGGATGCGCTTCATGTGGAAGACGTACCCGACCTGGTCGAACGACATCTCGGCCGGCCAGTTCGCGTGGTTGAGCGAGAGCTCCGACTTGTCCGGGTCGATCCGGGCGATCCCGGCGGCGTTCCAGAAGACGGCGGTGGCGTCGTCCGCCACGCCGACGAAGGCGTTGCCCATGGCGGCCGCCCGGGCGCCGACCTCGATCTTGAGGAACTGGCCGTCGAAGGTGCCGACCTCCTCGAAGATATTGGCCGCGCCGGCCCACCCGGGGATGAGCAGCCCCGCCAGGCCGAGCGCTGCGACGAACTTTCTCACTTCCATCCTCCTCTCTCGCTCCCGCGCCTAGCGGATGACCACGAACTTGCCACGTTGGGTGCCAGCATCGGATTCCACCGTGAAGATGTAGATCCCGCTCACGATATCCTGCCCGTTGCGTGAGATCAGGTTCCAGCGCGCCTGACCGTCATTCGCATTGTCTTGCTGCCGATTGAATCCCGGACGCACCTTGCCGTCCGAGCCCGTGACCGGCGTGCGGTTCGAGTCGTTGACCGGATCCTCCGAGTGCAGCGTCTGGACCAGGTCGCCCGAGACCGTGTAGATCCGGATCGTCCACTTCCCTCGGGGCAGCCCCATGAAGTCGATGTGCGTGCCGGTCGGATCGGTCCCGTTGGGGACCAGGTCCCAGGTGGAGGGGCGCGCGAGGATGTTCCGGTAGCCTCGGTAGGGGTTGGGCACCACCCATACGCTCTTCCCCGAGCGCACGCCCGCCTGCGGCACCACGAGGTCGCCTTCCGCCGCGGAGCGCCGGCCCGACAGCTCCATCTTCGTGTGGAGCGAGTCGAGGCCGGTGGAGTCGAAGGCCGTCACCGAGTAGAAGTAGACGAAGCCGTTCTTGACCTCGCGGTCCAGGTAGATGTAGCGCCCGACGGGGTAGTGAGGCCGCTTCTCGTCCACGCAGGGCGAGCGACCCGCGCGGCAGCCCGACTCGAAGATCGTGTCGCCCGCCGCGTCACGCGAGACGTCGATCGCCTGCGGGTGGATGATCTGCCCGGTCTGGTGGTCCCAGAGGTCGCCGGCCTGCAGGCAGATGTCCACGGTGGCCGGAGCGCGGCAGCCGCCGTCGCTGGCGGGCTCGGCGCCGGGCTGACCGCATTCCGCGCTGCCCGGCGGGTAGTGATAGTTGGGCACGAACACCTTGGGGCAGGCGTGGGTCGAGTCGTAGTTCGCCTGGACCAGCCTCTCGCCGTCGTAGTAGTAGAAGAGCCGGAACTCGCCGAGCAGCGCCCAGTCGTCGTCGCTCGGGCCCGCGGAGCCCACCGGACGCGTCCAGTTGGCGGCCTTCCACACCCGGTACCCGCGGCAGTCGAACCAGGCCGTCTTGGGATCCTTCGTCACCTCGGAGAGGTTGTCCCAGGCCAGCGTGATCTGGTTGTCGCCCGCGGGGACGACGCGGTTAGGGTTGTCGGTGTAGTTGTAGTTCGAGGCGACGTTGACGTTGGGATTGGGCGGCGGCGACTCGGCGGCCCAGGTGCGGTGGAACGCCCCGTATCCCGTCTTGCTGTTGAACACCCCCGTGCAGTAATCGCAGTCGAAGTCGAACCACGTCTCCAGAGGATCCGTGGACCGCGAGGTGCGGCCGGCACCCGAAGACAGCGCGTCGCGGCAGTCCGCCGCGGTCACGTCGGGCTCGCCGCGCTTCGGGTGGATCGGCGTCTCGCGACCGTGCCAGTCCGGGAGCATGTCCTTCCAGTCCGGCCGCGCCTCGTACGCCCCGTCGGCCGCGACCTGGATGGCGTAGGCGTTGGCGAGGTTCTTGTACTTGGACATGAGCTGGCCGAGCGCCGCCTCCTTGAGCACCACGGCGGTGGGCGAGGTCTCGGGCATCATCTGATAGGCGGAGAAGTCGCGCTGCCAGTCCTTCACGTCCTTGTACATGCCGAGCGCGACGGTGAAGGCGATCGTCACCTGCACGCTGCCGCCGTCGGGAACGTTGCGCCAGGGGCCGCACGACCACCACTCCTGCTGGTCGCCCTTCTGGTCGCCGGGGAGCTGGGTGATGTTGCCCTGCGCGTCCACACCCGTCGGGATCGCGGCGCCCACCATGGACTCGAAGCGCTGCTGATCCGTGCGGGGAATGCCGCCCTGCGCGTAGGGCGTGCCGCCGGTGTAGGAGCGGAACGACTTGAAGCCGACGTAGCGCGGGGCGGTCCGCTCCGTCTCGGGGATGCCGTCGGAGCCTTCGTCGCTGGAGCGCCGCGCGTCCAGGGGGCTCATGTCCACGAGCAGGAGCGAGGGGATGCCGAGCGTCTTGCTGTTGTCCCCGTCGTCGTCCGCGATGGAGAAGCCGTGGATCGTGATGTTGTAGTGCGTGCAGAGCGCGGAGTCGTTGGCCGTGGCGTTCGCCCGCATGTCGGGCCCCTGCAGGCGCAGGTCCGTGGACAGGGTCTGGTGCGGGAAGGTGCCGCTGGGGTAGCCGCCCAGATCCATGTCGTCCTGCCAGTAGTTCTTGTCCGTCGGCCCGCAGTCCATGTCCACGACGCCGCCGACCACCAGGCTGTCCAGCACGTGGCCCGAGCGGTTGAAGATCGTCCAGCGGATCACGTTGAAGTCGGTGAAGCCCGGGATCGAGTAGGCCCAGGCCTCCTGCTGGCACTCCAGCCCGAGCGGCACGTGCTTCTCGGTGGCCGTGGCGTTGATGGCCTGGGGCGTGTCGTCCCGCATCACGCAGGTGAACTCCTGCTGCCCGAGGGCGCCGAAGTCCTCGTCCACGAGGCCGTCGAGGTCGTTGTCGTGCCCGTCGAGGAAGTCCTCGTCGTAGTGCGCGCGCTTGTCCCACGGGTCGGTGTACTTGGCCGCGTCCTTGTCGTCGTCGACGAAGCGCGCGCCGTTCAGCATGCCGTCGTAGGTCTTGTAGATCTTGTCCACCGGGTCCATGGTCGCCGGGCGCCACTCGGTGAAGTAGCTCACGCGCCGCATGGAGTTCGGGTCCGAGGCCAGCGGGTTCACCGCGCCGACGGCGAGCCCGATGGCCGTCAGGTACTCGACGCCGGAGATGCCCGGCCACTGCCCCGCCGGGTCGCTCGACAGGTAGGGCCAGTTGTTGCCGATGCACCCGAAGTTCGTGATCTTCATGGCCACGTTGCCGACGTTGAGCACGGCGCCGGGTCCGTAGATGTCGGGGATGTCCGCGGGGCGCGCGCGACGCACGGGCCCGTCGCTGCCGATGTAGTCCGACATGGCCGCGCGGAACTCGGCGTCCGTCATCTCGAACACGTGGCCCTTGCGGGAGACGCGCAGCCCATCGTCCTGGGCCAGCGCGGCCGTCGCCACCAGGAGCATCGCCAGAGCCCCTACCCCCATGCCCAGCGGCCAAGTCATTGCTCTCATATTCCCTCGCTGCCGGATCGGCTGGTCCATGGCTAGAAGGTGATGCTCACGCCGAGGCGCATGCTCCGACCCTCTTCGAAGACCCGCGGGTCGTGGAGCGGCACCCACTCGAGCAGGTTGTCCCCGTTCACGTCCTGCAGATACGCGCCTCCGGCACGGCCGGTCTCCGTGTAGTAGATCGCGTAGTCGTCCCCGGCCGAGTTGACGTACGGATTCGGGAATCCGTCCTCGGAGAGATCGGAGATGTTCGCGGAGTTCAGGACGTTCCTCGCGTCGAAGAACAGGGTGAGGTTCTGGCCCCACACCTTGTAGTACTTGTCCCCGTCGATCGTGAGCCGCGCGCTCGAGGGCAGCCGCCGCGAGTTGTCGAGCGCCGGGTCGGGCCGCCGGTCGTTGCGGAAGGCGGGGGTGAAGGGGAAGCCGGAGCCGTAGAGCCAGAGCACGCGGAATCCCCACTTGCCCGGGTCGCGCACCACCGCCTGGACGGACAGCGTGTGGCGCTGGTCCCACGCCAGCGGCTGCTCGGCGATCGGCAGGTAGAGCCGGCCGCCGTTGAAGAACTGCAGGGCCTCGTTCGGGTCCGAGGCGACCCCGGTCGCGAGCTGGTAGGTGTAGTTCACCTCGGCCGAGAACTTGTGGCTGAAGCTCTTGATGAGGCTCGTCTCGAAGCCGCGCGCGCTCGCGTAGTCCCCGTTGTAGTAGACCCGGATCAGGTTGCCGAACTCGTCCCGGTCCTGCCGCACCGTGATCAGCCCGTAGATGTCGCGGAAGAAGACCGAGAACTGCCCCGACAGGTCGCGGGAGAAGAGGTGCTGCACGCCGGCCTGGTAGGCGATGTTCGTCTCCGGGTCCAGGTCCGGGTTGCCGCGCACGGCCACGCTGGAGGTCACCCCGCGGTTCTCGAAGACGAACTGCCGGGCCGGCGTCTGGTACGTCCACCCGTAGTGGAAGGAGAGCACGTCCTTGTCCGAGATCGGGTAGGCGATCCCGAGGCGCGGGCTGTACTGCTGCTTGTAGCGGCGGCCGCTCTTCAGGTCCGTGGCCGCGATCTGGAGCCCGGGCGAGAAGACGTCGTAGCGCACGCCCGCGTTGAGCACCAGACCCTCGAACTCCCAGCGGTCCTGAACGTAGGCGGCGCCCTCGGGGTTGTAGTTGACGTAGTCGGAGCGGGCTCCGCCCGGCAGGCCGTTCGTCTCGGAGTTGGGCAGCGTCAGCGACAGGTTCTGGACGCGGTTGTACTTGGCCTCGATCCCTGCCTTCACGGTGTGCTGCTTCCAGCGCCGCGTCGAGTAGTCGCTCTTCACCGTCCAGGTCGACTGCTCACGGGTCGCGTAGTACGGGTAGTCGCCGTGCGTGGCGTAGTACAGGTTGTTCTCGGTCCCGTACTGGATGTTGCCGCTCCAGTAGTACGGGCTCTGGATCCAGTACTCCCAGGGTTCCTTGCCCTGGACGGACGTGATCGTGTTGAAGTTCAGGTTCGACACGCGCGTGGTCCAGACCGCCTTGTCGGAGATCTGGTCCGTCCACACGATGGTCTCCTGGTTGAAGCGGTCGTCCGTGGTGGGCACGTGGTCCGCCATGTTGACGTACTGGTAGGACGAGTCCTTCTGCACGGCGCTCCACGTGCCGTACTTGGGCGTGTAGGTGTCGGGCAGCCCGGCGGTGCGCGTCGTGTCGTAGTTCACTTGGACGTAGCCCTCGCGGCTCCACATGTGGTTGTAGGGCGTCGTCACCGTCCGGTTGTTGATCGTCTCGAACGTGACCTTGTTCTTCGGATTCAGCCGGTACGCGAGCTTGAAGTTCGTGTTGACCTGATTGAACTGCCGGTTCCCCAGGGTGACGAAATCGAGGAAGGTCTGCTGGGGATGCGTCATGCCGCTCTTCAGGTAGGTGTTCTGGAACGTGCCCTCGTAGGTGGCGAAGTAGGTCAGGTTCTTGAGCGGCGTCGGGCCGCCGAAGCCGAAGGTGAAGCGGTCGAAGTCGTCGAAGGTCTTGGTCGGGTCGCCGAAGCGGTCGGTGTCCCAGCGGACCTCGCCGCCGAACCGGTCCGTGCCTTCCTTGGTGCTGACGCTCACCACGCCCGAGAGCGCGTTGCCGTACTCGGCGTCGAATCCGCCCGTGAGCACGTCGGTGCCGGCGACGGCCAGCGTGGCGATGTTCGCATCGCGCCCGAAGAGCGGATCCGACACCTCGACGCCGTCGAACTGATACTTCACCTCGCCGCCGCGGCCGCCGCGGAAGTGGAGCTCGCCGCCCTGGGCGACGATGCCGGCCTTGACGGCCACGGCCTCGGTCAGGTTGTCGACCGGGATCTCCTTGAGGCTGGCGGCGGTGATCGTCTGCTTCGTCGTCGAGGACTTCGTGTCGATCTGCTTCCGGGCGCTGACCTCGATCTCGCCGAGCTGCTTGACCACCCGCTGCTCGCCGAACGCGAAGTTGACCGTGGCGGTCGCGCCGGCGTTCACCTGGACCTTCTGGACCTGCTTGTCGTAGCCCGTGGCCATCGCCTGCACCTGCACCTCTCCCACGGGCACGCCGACGAGGACGAAGTTGCCGTTGTCGTCGGCCGAGACGCCCTGGCGGGTCCCGAGGATGATGATGTTGGCGTAGGAAACCGGCTCGCCCTTGGCGGTGACGCGGCCCTGGATGCGGCCATACGCGGCCGTCACCGGCGCCGCGGTCCGTGCGGGCGCGGCAGCCGGGGCCGGAGCAGGAGCCGCCGGGGTCGCCTTCGGAGCGGGGGCCTTCGCAGCAGGGGTCTTGGGAGCGGCCTTCGGGGCCGTCTTGGGCGCCGTCTTCGGAGCCGCCGGCTTGGCCGGGGCCCCCGTTTGCTGCGCAACCGCGGGGGCGGCCAGGGTCAGGATCAGCGCCAAAGCCGAGCCTGCCGCGATCAAACGCCTGCCATCAGCAAACATGCGACTCAACCTCTCCGGTCAGCAGTCACGCGAACGACGGGTGTGCGACGAAGCGAACCGTTGACGATGCCAAGCAAACGTCACGGTGTCAAAGCATTTCGGCTCGCCGACCCTGTGTGCGGCCACTTCCTCCTCGAGCGTCGCTGTCGGGCCGAGCAGCGATACCGAGCCCGGTGGGCAGGGACGGTCAAGCCACGAGTCGATGAGTGGTGGGTCGTTCCGACAAGAGTGGCACCTGGAGGGAACCCGCTGGACGGCAGTGCCCTACGCCCAGTCCTCGCACACTATCCTGCCGGCTCGGCCGGACTGTCAAGCTTTCTTTTTGTCCCTCCTGTGTCTGCGCCGTCAGCCCTGGCTCCCGAAGACGCGGATCAGAACGCCCAGCGCACCATGGTGGCCAGTTGCTGCCGGCTGCCCCGCGGCTCGGCGGGGCTGCCGAAATCCGCCTGCTGCCACTGCACCGCATAGCCGGCGTCGAAGATCCACGACGATCCCGGCGGCTTGAGGCCGAGACCCAGCGTCACGGTGTTGCCCACGAACTCGTTCTGGGCCGTGAACTCGTCGGCGTCGTCCCAGACGTAGATGTAGCCCGCCCGAGCGCTCAGGACCTCGGTGCAGCGATACTCGAGCCCCGTCCGCACGTCCCAGCCCCGGTGCAGCGGGCCATGGGAGTTGTGTGCCCAGACGGTGACGTTCGCTCCCGGCGTGGTGAACACCTGGTCGTACAGCGTCTGGTCCTGGATCCCTCGCCGCCGATGGAACTCGACGCCCAGGAGACCGCGGTCGCCGGCGACGCGAGCCGTCGCTCCGATCCCGGCCTCCCAGGTGCGCTCCTGCGTCACGCTGGCGGAGACGCTGTCGGGCACGCCCAGCGTGTCGGCGTTCTGCCAGAAGGCGAGCATGTCCCGGAAGTAGTTGAAGGAGGAGTGATTCCCCAGGGCCGGCGGCGTGATCGTGATCTTCTGGTACCCGGTCGCCAGCCCGCCCCCCACCTCGAAGCGTCCGTGCGTCCAGCGCAGCCGCGAGCGCAGAGCCGTGCCCTCTTCCTTGCGGTCGAGCAGCTCGCCCGCGCCCACGAGGGGAATGGCGCCGATGCCGGCCGAGACGCTGAAGTTCCAGCCCGGAATCGAGTGGGAGCGCCAGCCCCGGCCGTCCACACCCCACTCCAGCTCGCGGCCGACGTGGCCGACGAGGGTGAGCTGGCCCGTGGTGTAGGGCCGGCCCTCGTGCGTCTCCGAGGCATGCCTCGGGGCGTTGTTCGTGCCCTTGATCTCCTGCCGCTCGATGTCCACGGCGGCCGCCGCCTGGAGGACGCGGCCGCGGTCGTAGCCCAGACCGATGCCGCCGCCCAGGGTGCGCACCGTGTAGTCGGTCGGGGTGAAGGGATCGGGCGGGTCGAGCTGTATGCCCATCTGGTCCACGTACTGGCCCTGGGCGTTCCCGATGATGGCGCGGTAACGGTCCACCGAGCTCTCGCCCGAGTAGTAGAGGCGGGCCGAGTACAGCCAGCGATTCGACTTCACGTACGGCAGCCGGCCCATCAGCACGGGCATCACGGTGGGCTGGCTGAGGGTGCTGCGCCGCTCGACCGTGCTGCTGTAGGCCGCGTCGCTGCGGAGCTGGCCGAAGTCGCCGGCGAAGCCATAGGCGGTCCCGCTCGTCCGCCGCCAGACCTGGTAGGCCATGCGGGACTCGCGAGCCGCTTCGTCCTGCCGCTCGAGGACCACCGGCGGGTCCTGGAAGAGGTTCTCGACCTGCGAGAGGGACGAGGTGGCCGGGTAGAGCTCGATGGTGTTGGTGCTATCCGCCCCCAGGATGCCCACCGGGTTGGCCGCGAAGTCCCAGAGGGTGATGGCGGTGTGGGGATCGCGCCCCACGTAGGTCATCTGGCCCATGCCCACCATGCGCGGGCTGCGCTCTATGCCGTCCAGGGTGAAATCCAGCGCCCGGCGCGCGTCGTCGTAGAACTGCGCGCGCGCAGGAGCCGCAAGGAAGCCGACGAGCAAGAACCCTGGAATGAGCGCGCTGAACAGAACCCTGCGCCTGGGGCTCATGAAAACTCCTTTCCGGCTGCTCCGGGTCAGGATGGTCCGCCAACCGTGCGGAGGAGAACGATCTCCCGCCTGCCGGGCGAAAGTGCGCGCGGTCAACGAGGTGCGCATGCACGGTCATGACGATAGTAGGAATTGGTCACGAGGGTGTCAACCCGGAACTCCGGCTCAGCCCGTCGCCCTCGGCCTCGTCAGGGGCGGCGCGCGCCGCCGCGGGGCGCGGAGACGCACGGGTGACGCTCCAGGTAGAAGCGCCAGGCTCGGGTCGTGGCCACGCGGATGCCGATGCGTGGCCCGCGGCGGATGCGGCGCCCTTCGCGCACCGGCGCACGAGCCGAGAGCCAGAGCGGACCCCGCGTGAGGTCGAGCCCGTCGTGCGCGCGGCCGAGCCCGAAGGCGCGGGCGACATTGCCGGGGCCTCGCGCCAGTCGCTCAAGCTCGAACACGCCGCGCCTCGCCCGCATGAGCTCGATACCGGCGACGGGCTCGACGCCGCGGACGAGCACTGCCGACGCCTTCCCCGTGGCCCCCGTGACCAGGTTCAAGCAGAAGTGCATCCCGTAGGTGAAGTAGACGTAGGCATGGCCCGGCTCGCCGAACATGGAGGCGTTGCGCGCGGTGCGGCCGCGGTAGGCGTGACTGGCGGGGTCCAGCGCGCCCCGGTACGCCTCGGCCTCGACGATCCGGCCGGCGACGCGCCCGCCGGGCCCGTCGTGCACGAGCAGGCGGCCGAGCACGTCGCGGGCCACGAGCAGGGAGTCCCGGTCGTAGAAGCGCCGAGGCAGCGGCCGGCCGAGGCCGGGTGGCGACCCGGAGCGCGGCCGCGAGCGGCGCGGCGCCGCGGCTCGCCGCCCGCTTCCCGACCTCGCGCGGCTCACGGAGCGCTCTCCGCCGGGCCGGGCTAGTGGCCGGTCGCGACGCCCACGCCGAGACGCTTGAGCGGCTCCAGGAAGAGTGCCTGGATCTGCTCGAGCCGTTCGGGAGTGCGGGCCTCGAAGCGCACGACGAGCGCGGGCTGCGTGTTCGACGCGCGCACGAGCCCCCAGCCGTCGCCGAACTCGACGCGCGCCCCGTCGATGTCGATGACGCGCTGGCGCCCGGCGAAGGAGCGCTTCAGCTCCTCGACCACCGCGACCTTGCGCTCCTCCGGGCAGGCCAGCCGCGTCTCGGGCGTGGCGTAGTAACGGGGGATCGAGTCCACGAGCTCCTGGAAGGGCCGCTCCGAGGCGGCCACGTAGCGGAGCAGGCGGCCGGCGGCGAAGAGGGCGTCGTCGAATCCATAGTAGCCCTCGTTGAAGAACATGTGCCCCGACATCTCCCCCGCCAGGGGCGCGCCGGTCTCGTGCAGGCGGCTCTTGAGCAGCGAGTGCCCGGTCTTCCACATCTCGGGCTCGCCGCCGTGCGCCAGGATGTCCTCGCGCAGACCCTGGCTGCACTTCACGTCGAAGATGATCTTCGCCCCCGGGACCCGGTCGAGCACGTCGCGCGCCAGCAGCGCCAGGATCTGATCGCCCCAGACGATCCGGCCCGTGGCGTCCACGGCCCCGATGCGGTCCGCGTCGCCGTCGAAGCCGATGCCCAGATCGGCTCCGCGGCGGCGCACCTCGGCCTGCAGGGGCGCGAGCAGCGCCGGCACCGTCGGATCGGGCAGGTGGTTGGGGAAGCGACCGTCCAGCTCGGCGAACAGGGGCACGATGCGATGCCCCATCCGCTCGAAGGTCTCGGGCACCACCGTCCCGGCGCAGCCGTTCCCGCAGTCCATGACCACGTGCAGCCCGCGCGGGCTCTTCAGGCGATCGGCGAGCATCCGGCGGTATTCGTCGAGGACGGGCCGGTCCTCGGCGCGGGCCGCGGCGGCCGGGCCGGAGACCTCCGCGAAGTCGCCGCGCTCGATGAGGGCCCGCATGGCCTGGATCTCGGCGCCGAAGAGGGGAAGCTTCTGCTTCGTCATCTTGAAGCCGTTGAACTCGGGCGGATTGTGGCTGCCCGTGATCTGCATGCCTCCGTCGAGCCCACGCACGGCGACGGCGTAGTACAGGGCCGGGGTCGGGGCCACGCCGACGCGCTCCACCGCGAGGCCGCTGGCCAGCATGCCGCGCTCCACCGCGGCGGCGAGCCGCGGGCTGCTCGGCCGCACGTCGCGGCCCAGCGCCACCCGCCGGCCCCCCGCCCGCCGGATCATCGTCCCGAACCCGCGGCCGACGGCCTCCGCGACGCCGTCGCTGAGCTCGGTCTCGTGCAGACCGCGAATGTCGTACTCGCGGAAGATGTGGGCCGGGATCATCGGGGTTCCTTCCTCTTGAGGTAGGCGTCGATGAAGGGGTCCAGCTCGCCGTCGAGCACGGCGTGCACGTCCCCCACCTTCAGCTCGGTGCGGTGATCGTTCACCAGCGTGTAGGGCTGCAGCACGTAGGAGCGGATCTGGCTGCCGAAGTCGATCTCCTTCTTGCCCGCCGAGAGCGACGCGGTCTTGAGCCGCTCCTGCTCGCGAAGGTGAACGAAGAGCCGAGCGCGCAGGATGCGCATCGCCAGATCGCGATTGCGGTGCTGGCTCCGCTCGGCCTGCGACTGCACGACGAGCCCGGTCGGCAGGTGGGTGATGCGCACCGCGGACTCCGTCTTGTTCACGTGCTGTCCGCCCGCGCCGCTGGCGCGGAAGGTGTCCACGCGCAGGTCGCCCGGCTGGATGTCCACGGTGATCGTGTCGTCCACCACCGGGTAGACGAAGACGGAGGCGAACGAGGTGTGCCGCCGCTGCGCCGCGTCGAACGGCGAGATGCGCACGAGCCGGTGCACGCCGCTCTCGCCCTTCAGGTACCCGTAGGCGTACTCGCCGGTGATCTCGATCGTGGCGTCCTTGAGGCCGGCCTCCTCCCCCGGCTGCAGGTCGAGGATGCTGGTCGCGAAGCCGCGGCGCTCGGCCCAGCGCAGGTACATGCGGAAGAGCATCTGCGCCCAGTCCTGGGACTCGGTGCCGCCGGCGCCGGGATGGATGGAGACGAGGGCCCCCAGGCGGTCGTACTCGCCGGAGAGCAGGCTGCGCGTCTCCAGCTCGGCGATGGCCTTCAGCAGCCGGTCGACCTCCGCGTTCACCTCGGCCAGCAGGGCGGGGTCGTTGTCCTCCAGCTCCAGCAGCTCCTCGAGGTGCCTCAGCTCCGCGTCGGGCCCGTTCCAGTCCTCGACCGTCCGCTTCGCCTGCTTCAGCGCCCCGACCACCCGCTGCGCGCCCTCGGGGCGGTCCCAGAAGCCCGGCTCGGCCATGCGCGCCTCGAGCTCGGCCACCTCGCGACCGCGGGCCTCGACGTCAAAGATACCTCCGCAGGTCCTGCAGCGAAGCGCGTGCCTGCTGCACGCGGCTGCGCACTTCGGCGACGGTCAGCATGGCTCAGCTCCTCCCCGCCGGGGCGCCGCGCAAGCGGGCCCCGGCGGCACGCGCCGCCCGGGCCAGCTCCTCGACGCCGCCCGAATTGTCGAGCGTCGCATCCGCCCGGGCACGAAAGTCCTCGTCCGGCCGCTGGGCCGCGAGGCGCCGCCGGACCTCGTCCTCGCTCCAGCCGCGCTGCCGCCCCAGCCGCCGCACCTGCTCGGGCTCCGGCGCGGTCACCGCCACCACCACGTCGCAGGCCCGCTCCAGGCCCCACTCCAGCAACAGCGCCGCGTCCAGCACGACCACGCCGTGGAAGCCGCGCCGGCGCAGCTCCTCCAGCTCCCCCTCGATGCGGGCCACGAGCCGCGGGTGCACCAGGCGGTCCAGCCGTGCCCGCGCCGCCGTATCGCGGAACACCCGCGCGGCCACCCGCTCGCGATCCAGCCGGCCGTCGGGCCCGTACACGCCGGCGCCGTACTCTCGCGCCAGCGCCGCCCGCACCTGGGGATCGCCGTCGGTGACCTCGTGGCCCAGACGGTCGGCCTCGATCACGACGGCACCCTCGGCGGCGAGCGCCGCGGCCACCGTGCTCTTGCCGCCTCCCGCGCGCCCGACGAGCCCGACGATGAAGAGGCCGTCTCCCGCGGCCGGCCGCCGCCGCCTAGTGGACATCGAACCAGGTCGCCCCCAGCCCCACCGACACCTCGAGGGGCACGCGCAGCGGGAAGCAGTCCCGCATCTCGGCGCGGGTGAGCGCCGCCGCCGCCTCGGCGTCGGCGGCCGGACACTCGAGCAGCAATTCGTCGTGGACTTGCAGCAGCAA
Source organism: Candidatus Eiseniibacteriota bacterium (assembly GCA_033853925.1). Taxonomy (GTDB): domain Bacteria; phylum Eisenbacteria; class RBG-16-71-46; order RBG-16-71-46; family RBG-16-71-46; genus JANXPZ01. Next base: position 33,378 of record JAWOLC010000021.1, on the reverse strand, counting down.
TCTAGCCGAGGGCACCTGCCGCTTCAAGGCGGCGTGCACGCGCACCATCGCCAGCTTCATGAGGTCGGCGGCCGAGCCCTGGATGGGGGTGTTCACCGCGGCGCGCTCGGCCAGCGAGCGGCGGGCCCCGTTCGGGCTCGCAAGGTCCGGCAGGTAGCGGCGCCGCCCGAGGAGCGTCTGCACCCAGCCCCGCCGGCGCGCCCCCGCCAGGGTGTCGTCCAGGAACTCGCGCACGCGCGCGTACACGCCGAAGTAGTGGCGGATGAAGTCCTCGGCTTCGGGCAAGCCGATGCCCATCTGCTGCGCCAGGCTGCGCGCGCCCATGCCGTACATGATGCCGAAGTTCACGATCTTCGCCCGCGCGCGCAGCGCCGGGTCCAGCTCGCCCTCCTTCACGCCGAAGATGCGGCGGGCGGTGCTGGCGTGCACGTCCTCGCCGCTGCGGAAGGCCTCGCTCAGGGCCGGGTCGCCGGAGAGGTGTGCCATGACCCGCAGCTCGATCTGCGAGTAGTCGGCGCTCACCAGCAGGCTCCCCGGCGGCGCGACGAAGGCGCGGCGGATCGCGCGGCCCTGGGGCGTGCGAAAGGGGATGTTCTGCAGGTTCGGGTCGCTCGACGACAGCCGCCCCGTGGCCGCGCCGGTCTGGTGGAAGGTGGTGTGCACGCGGCCGTCCAGCGGATCCGCCACGGCCGGGAGCGCATCCAGGTAGGTCGACTTGAGCTTGGTCAGCGCGCGGTACTCCAGCAGCAGCTTGGGGAAGGGATGCGCGGCCGCCAGCTCCTCCAGCACCGCCTGGTCGGTCGAATACCCGGTCTTCGTGCGGCGCCCGGTCTTGAGCTTGAGCTTCTCGAACAGCACGCGGGCGATCTGCGGTCCGCTGTTGAGGTTGATGGGCTCGTCCGCGAGGACGACGAGCGCCTCCTCGAGCCGGGCGATGTCGTCGCCGGCGCGGGCGGACATCTCCGCCAGCACGGCGCGGTCGAGGGCGAGGCCCGTGCGCTCCATCTCCAGCAGCACGGGGATGAGCGGATGCTCGAGGCGCGCGTAGAGATTCCACTGCTCGCGCGACTCGAGCTGGACGCGGATCGCCCCCTCCAGCCCCAGCAGCGCGCGAGCGGCGGCCGTGGCTCCGGCGTGGGCCGCGCCCGCGCGCAGCGCCGACACCTCGGGCCGCGCCTTGCCGCGCGCCGCCGGCGCCTCGAGCGAGGGCAGCGACTCGCCGAGGAAGTCGCGCACCAGGGCGGGCAGCGAGTGATCCCGCTCGGGATCGCAGAGGAACGAGCCGACGTGGACGTCGAACGCCAGCCCGTCCAGCTCGAGCCCCGCGCCCGCCAGCACGTGGGCGTCGCGCTTGAGGTCGAGCCCCACCTTGGGCACGGTGGGGTCGGCGAGCGCCGGCCCGAGCCACTCGCGCACCTTCGCCGCCGGCAGGTTGGGCCCCGAGTCGTGGGCGAGCGGGACGTACGCGGCCGTGCCATCGCGCGCCGCCAGCCCGAGGCCCACGAGGCGCGCGCGCCGCGGATCCTCGCCCGCCGCGAGGGGGAGGAGCGCGAGCCCGTGCCAGGCGCGGGCCCGCACCTCGTGGAGCTCGCGGGTCCAGGCCTCGAGAAGCGCCGCCTCCCCACCCGCCTCGCCCTCCGCGGCGGAGGCCCACAGGTCGAGCGTCGCCTGCTGGGCCCCGGCCCCCGATGGCGGCGCCCCCACGGGGGCCGCCGGCATCGCCAGCTTCACGCCCTCGGCAGGCGTCTCGGACACGGTCCCCCGCCGCTCCGCGGGCCGGGCGGGCGCCAGCGAGCCGGCTTCCCTCTCGGCCACGCCCTGGGCTTCCGCCACCGCCTGCAGGCGGCGGATCTCGTAGCGCTTCGCGAACTCGAGCAGGGACTCCCGCCGGATCGGGGCGCAGCGCAGATCGTCCCAGGAGTAGGGCACGTCCAGGTCGGCGCGCACCGTGGCCAGCTCGCGGGAGAGGAACGCCAGCTCGCGGTGCGCCTCCAGACGAGCCCGGAGCGCGGGCTTCTCCACCTCGGCCAGCCGCCCGTAGAGGTCGTCGAGCGAGCCGAAGCGCCGCATCAGCTCCTTCGCCGTCTTCTCTCCCACGCCGGGCACTCCGGGGATGTTGTCGGTAGCGTCCCCCATGAGCGCGAGGAGATCGCGGATGCGCTCGGGCGGCACGCCCCACTTCTCCTCGACCTCCCTGGCCGTCATCCACTGGTAGTCCTCCCGCGTCTGCGGAACGAGCACGCGGACCGACCCGCCCACGACCTGGAGCATGTCCTTGTCCCCCGTCACGAGCACGACCTCGAGCCCGTCGCGCGCGCCGCGCGCCGCCAGGGTCGCCATGACGTCGTCCGCCTCCATGCCGGGGATCTCGAGCACGGGCAGACCGAGCGCTTGGGCCAGCGTCTCGATGGGCTCGAGCTGGGCCAGCAGCTCGTCGGGTGTGGGCTTCCGCTGCGCCTTGTAGTCGGGGAAGCGCTCGTGCCGCCAAGTGGGCCCGGGGCCGTCCCAGGCCAGGGCCCAGTAGTCCGGTCTCTCCTCCCGCCGGATCTTCAGCACCGTATTGCCGAAGCCGAAGATGGCGGAGGTGTTCTCGCGCCTCGAGTTCAGCAGGGGACGCCCGATGAAGGCGTAGTAGGCCCGGTAGGCGAGCCCCATCGCGTCGAGGACGAAGAGTCGAGGCATCAGCGCACGCTCACTCTGCCGAAGTCTCGTCGTGCGTAGCCACTCGGATGCACAGCAAAAGCGGATCGGCAGGCCGGCCGGGGCGAACCGCACGACGACGCCGCTCACCCGGGCCGCGGGCACCGATTCCGCGAACTCGGCGGAAGGAACGCCGATGACGCCGCCCGGACTATACGCGCCCGCCGCCGGGCTCGGCCAGCGGACGTGGCGCCAGGGGGTGCGGCCGGCCTCGCAGCCACGTGACGATGCGGCGCCTCGCTCGTCGTCGGGAGCGTCCCGGCGGGTCAGGTCGCTCTCGCCGCGATGGGCGCGACTACCCGCGCTTCGTCCCCACCAGCAGCTTGTTCGTGAACGAGCCGCGCCCGAGGCCCAGGGCGAGCAGCGCGCGGTCCATGGCGAGGAGCAGGCCGGGCGCGCGATTCAGGAAGCGCCAGCCGCCCAGCTCGCGATTCAGGAGCACGTGCGTCGGCCAGGTCCCGCCGATCGCGAAGCCGAGCGGCTCCAGCACCCGTCGGTACTCGGCGAGCGCCCGCATGCGATTGTGCTCGGCCCCGGCGGGAAAGGTGACGAAGGTGTCGGTCACGAGCAACATGCCGCGGGGCAGCACGGCCTCGCCCAGCCGCCGCAGAGCCGCCTCCCAGCGCGCGTCGTCGACGATGTGGTAGAGGACGTCGAAGGCGTTCACCAGATCGAAGCGGCCTTCCAGGTCCACCTCGCTCACGTCGGCGAGCAGGAAGCCGGCCTCGGGAAACTGCCGGCGCAGCCGCTCGATCGAGGTGCGGGCGATGTCCATGCCGGTCACCCGCGCCCCGCGGGCGAGGTAGTAGGCCGTGAAGAAGCCCGTGCCGCAGCCCACGTCCAGCACCTGCTTGCCTCGCGGGTCGAAGCCCGCACGCGCGAGCGCGCGCGTCAGCACCTCGGCGCGCAGGGCGTAGCAGGCGCGGTTGTACTCGAGCGAGAGCCCCGTCTCCCCCGTGCCCCGCAGGTCGAACTGCTCGGCGAGCCGCCGCTCCCAGAATTCCTGCGGCTGGTAGGTCATCTGCCGCCTCGGTAGAGGCCGCGCTCCGCCACGTAGTCGGCCACGGCCTCCGGCACCAGGTAGCGCAGGGATCGTCCCGCCCGGGCGCGCGCGCGCAAGGCGCTGGAGGAGATCGCCACCAGAGGATTGTCGAGGGCCACCACCCGGCCGCGCCCCCGCGAGGGACGCGCCGCGTGCGCCCGGCGGACCGCGGCGCGGCTCCACTCGGCGGGTCGCGCGGCCACCGCCAGGGTCGCCAGGCGCGCGATGGTCTCGGGTTCGTGCCAGCCCGGGAACTCGGCCAGGCTGTCCGCGCCCATGAGCAGGTAGAAGCGAGCGTCGGGGAAGCGCCCGCGCAGCTCGCGCAGCGTGTCCACGGTGAAGGAGGGCCCGCGCCGCCGCGCCTCCAGCTCGGAGACCTCGAAGGCCGCGTTCCCCGCGACCGCGAGCCGGGTCATCGCCAGGCGGTGCGCCGCCGGGGTGAGCCGGCGCCCGCGTTTGTGGGGAGGGGCGCCGGCGGGCACGAAGACCACGCGCTCGAGGCGCAGCCGCACGCGGGCCCACTCGGCGAGGACGAGGTGCCCGAGGTGCGGCGGGTCGAAGGTGCCGCCGAAGAGCCCGATTCGGCGCATGGCGCTACTTCTTCCGCTTGGGGTCCTGGTGCTCGAGGCGCCGGAGCTCCTGCGCCGCCCGCCGCGCCTCCGGACGGCTGGGGAACTTGGACTGCACGTCGCGCAGCTCGGCGATGGCCTCGCTCCGCTTGCCCTCCAGCGCGTCGGCCAGGGCCAGGCCCAGGGCGGCCTGCGCGGCCGGCGTGGTGTCGGCGAACTCGCTCACCACCCGCTCGAAGTAGACCCGGGCGGGGCCGGGCCGGTGGAGCTTGATATAAAGGATACCGGTGTCGGCCAGCTTCTCGGCCAGGCGGGCGCGCGCCTTCTGCACGCGCTGCTGCCCTTCGGCGTTCAGCCAGTGCCCGGGATACGACCGCAGGTAGCCCTGCCACTGCTCGAGCGCCTTCTCCGTGTACTCCTGGTCGAAGTCGGGGCCCCGCGCCTGTCCCCACAGCGCGTCGCCCAGCCGCAGGGCGGCGGTGCCGGCCGAGTCGCTCTCCGGGTAGTCGCGCAGCAGCCGCTCGAACTGGGTCTGGGCCTCGCCCCACTGCTTCGTCCGCAGGTAGCTCTCGCCCAGCAGCTCGATGGCCTGGTCCACGTCGGCGCCGCCCGCGTTGTTGTCCACGTAGCCCTTGAGCAGCTCGATGGCCACCGCGTACTGCCGGTTCTGCAGCGCGCGCCGGCCCAGCTCCAGACGCTCGGCCTCGGAGTGGACCGCGGGCATCGTGCTCGCCCCACACCCGGCCAGCAGGCCGGCGAAGAGAACGAGGACGAGCGGCCGCAGGCGCGGGTGGGGGGAGCGACGCTGGAGCGGAGCCGGCCTCACGGACGGTTCTGGAAGAAGAGGGCGACGAGCCCGCCGATCACCGCCACGACGATGACGGGCTCGAAGACCTTGTCCACGTTCCGCGTCGGCACGGGGCTCTTGAGATCGCTGTAGCGATCGTCCTCCACCAGGGTCACGCGGTCCTTCGGAAAGGCGTCCACCAGGTTGTAGGCGGCCCCCGACGACCAGAGGATCGTCGAGTTGCGCGGGTCGCGCAACGACAGCTCGCCCTCGACCTGGGCCTGACGCTCGATCTTCACCCGCCCCGAGAACGGCAGCCAGCCCACCAGCCGCAGGTAGGTGACCCGGGCCGTGGCGAGCTGATACTCGAGCAGCGGGTCGCCGGCGACGGCCAGGACTCCGAGGCTGTCGTCGGGAACGATGGTGCGCCGCACCGTGGCCGTGACCCCGCGCTTGGACAGCGCGCGCAGGAGCGCGCCCTCGACCACGAAGTTGAGCGGATGGCTCTCGGCCGGGGCCAGCACGACGTGCGCGCCGCTGTCGAGCGGCGCCGACTGCAGCGCCCGGGTGAAGGCGGTGTTGGCCACCAGGCTGACCACCTGCAGGTTGGTGGCCGGGACCCGGGGGCCGCGCTGGCGCACGATGGGCTCGATCTGGGTCTCGGCGGTGGTGAAGGTCGTGTCCGTCGCCGGCTTGGGACCGCCGGAGTAGCGGAACTTCTTGGCCTGCGCCGGGCAGGAGAGCGCCATCAGCAGGACCAGGGCGACGGCCCATCCAACACGCATCACGTGGATCCTTTCACCAGTTGAAGAAGCGGGCCCGCGGCCTCCGCGCGCGCGAACAGATCGTAGGCCGCCGCGCCGGTGACGCGAGCCTCGACGAGGGTGCCGGGCACCAGGCCCTGCCCGTCGACCAGCACGCCCCCGTCCGCCTCGAAAGCCGAGCCCGAGGTTCGGGCGGCATACTGATTCCCCCCGGCCGGGCCGTCAATCATGACGGTGAGCCGCTGGCCCAGCCGGCGCGCGTTCCGGGCCCGGGCGAGCCTTTGCTGCAGCTCCAGGAGCCGGGCTCGGCGCGCGCGCCGCACCGTGAGGGGCACCCGCGGCGCCAGGTCCCAGGCGGCCGTGCCGGGCTCGCGCTCGAAGGGGAACACGGCCACGTGCTCGAAGGGCTCCTCCTCGAGATAGCGGCACAGCTCCGCGAAGTGCTCCTCGGTCTCGCCCGGGAAGCCCACGATGAAGGTCGTGCGCAGGGCGAGGCCGGGGATCCCCGTCTTCAGGCGCCGCACCAGGGACCGGGACTGGAGTCCCGTCATGCCGCGGCCCATCGTCCGCAGCAGATCCGTGGCGACGTGCTGCAGCGGCAGGTCCACGTACGGCACGACCCGCCGCGCGCCGGCCCAGAACTCGATCAGGCGATCGTCCCAGCCCCGCGGGTGCGTGTACTGCACGCGGATCCAGGTCAGCTCCGCGATCGCGTCGAGCGCGGCGAGCAGGTCGGCGAGGGTCGGGCGTCCCGGCAGGTCGCGGCCATAGCTGGTCGTGTCCTGGGCCACCAGGTTCAGCTCGCGCACGCCCCCCGCGGCGAGGCGCTCCGCCTCCTCCACCAGGTCCGCGATCGAGCGGCTCTGCTGGCGGCCGCGCAGCTCCGGAATCACGCAGAAGGTGCAGCGCTGGTCGCACCCCTCGGCGATCTTGAGATAGGCGAGATGGCGCGGCGTGGAGAGCGGGCGCGGGCCGAGGGGCGTCAGCGCGCCCCCGGGGCGATCGACCAGGACCGGCCGCTCGCCGGCGCCCTCCAGCAGGCGGAGCGCGACCCGGGCCACCTCGCTCCACTGCCCGGTGCCCAGGACCGCGTCCACCTCCGGGAACTCCTCGAGCAGAGCCCGCGTGCTGCGCTGGCCCAGGCAGCCGGCCACGATCAGCCGCTTGAGCCGGCCCTGCGTCTTGCGCGCGGCCAGCTCGCCGATCGCCGCCTTGGACTCGCGCACGGCGCTCTGCAGGAAGGCGCAGGTGTTGATCACGGCCACGTCGGCCAGGTCCGGATCGCCCACCGTGCGGAAGCCCGCCCGCGCGAGGAGGCCGATCATGTGCTCGGAATCGACCGTGTTCTTCGGGCACCCCAGCGTGACGAAGGCCAGGGCCGGAGAGGTTTCGCGAGGCGCGGCGGACGTCACTCGAGATGGTCCTCGAGCCAGCGCTCGTCCACGAGCACGTCGCGCGCCTTGCTCCCCTGGAAGGGCCCCACGACGCCGAGCTGCTCGAGCTGGTCCATGAGCCGGCCCGCCCGCGAGTAGCCCACCTTCAGCCGGCGCTGCAGCAGCGAGGTCGAGCCTTGCTGGTGCGAGACCACGAGCCGCGCCGCCTCGCGGATCAGCTCGTCGTCGAAGGAGGCCGACTCGTCGTCGTCCTCGTCGTCCGTGTCCGCGAGCGTCATGTCCGTGGCCAGCGGCGCGCGGGCGCCGGGCACGGCCTTCGCCTTCCAGAACTCGACGACCCGCGCGGTCTCCTCCTCGGAGACGAAGGCTCCGTGGATGCGGTAGGGCTCGGGCTTGCCGGCCGGCATGAAGAGCATGTCGCCGTTGCCGAGCAGGTTCTCGGCGCCGTTCATGTCGAGCACGGTGCGCGAATCCGTCTTCGACGCGACCTGGAAGGCCATCCGCGAGGGGAAGTTCGCCTTGATCACCCCGGTGATGACGTCCACCGAGGGGCGCTGCGTGGCGAGGATCAGGTGGATGCCCACGGCGCGCGCCATCTGCGCCAGGCGAGCCACCGGCTCCTCGATCTCCTGGGGCGCCGTGAGCATCAGGTCGGCCAGCTCGTCCACCACGACCACCAGGTAGGGGAGCTTCTCGGGGGGCACGTCCTTGTCGCGCCGCTCGTCGAATTCGGCGGGAACGAGCCCGGCCTCGACCTTCTCGTTGTAGCCGACGATGTTCCTGGCCCCGCACTTGGCCATGAGCTTGTAGCGCTTCTCCATCTCGGCCACCGCGCTGCGCAGGGCGCGGCTGGCCCTCTTGGCCTCCGTCATGACCGGGAACACGAGGTGCGGGATGCCGTTGTACACCGACAGCTCGAGCATCTTCGGATCCACCATGACGAACTGCAGCGCGCCGGGATCGTGCTGGAAGAGCAGGCCGGTGATGATCGCGTTCAGGCAGACGCTCTTGCCCGAGCCCGTCGCCCCCGCGACCAGCAGGTGGGGCATCTTGGTGAGGTCGGCCACGAACGGCTGGCCCACCACGTCCACGCCCAGCGGCACCTTCAGGGCCGCCGGGCTCGACTCGTACTGCGCCGAGGACAGCACCTCCCGGAGATACACCGTGCGGCGGCGCCGGTTCGGGATCTCGACGCCGACGGCGGCCTTGCCGGGAATGGGTGCCAGGATGCGGATGCGCTGGGCGCGCAGCGCCATGGCGAGGTCGTCCTCGCGCGAGACGATCTGGCTGACCTTCACGCCGGCCGCGGGCTCGAACTCGAAGGTCGTGACGACCGGCCCCGGATGGATCTCGGTCACCCGGCCCTGGACGTCGAAGTCGGCCAGCTTGCTGACGAGCAGGTTGGCCTCGCCCTGCAGCTCGTCCGTGGTGAGGAGATCCTCGAGCTGCAAGGGCATGGAGAGCAGGCTCAACGAGGGGAACGCCTCCGCGGGAGCGTCGGGCGGCTTCTCCTCCGCCAGGACCGGGGCGGCCGGCCGCGGCTTCGGCTCCCGGGACTTCGGCTTCGCTTCGGGCTTGGGCCCCACCGGCGCGGGCAGATCGAGCTGCTCGAGCGCGGTCACCGAGGAGGAAGAGACGCGCGGCTTGGCCGGTGGTTCCTCGCGCTCCGCCACGGCCGCGGCGGGCTTGGGCCGGCTGATCTTGGGCTTCGCCTTCTGCGCGTGCGCCCGACCGTCGCGCCAGTCGGCCCAGGCGTGGCCCAGTCCCACGGCCGGATCCACCAGCGCGCGCCGAGCCAGACGGGCGATCCAGTGGAAGCCCAGCTCACTCGCCGCCAACGCGGTGACGCCGAACAGGGCGCCAGCCACGATCCAGGAGCCGATCTGCCCGAGCGCCGAGCGCAGCACGAGCTGCGCCGCGTAGCCCCACGAGCCCGTCCAGGTCGTGCGCTCGAGGCCGACCAGGCCGAGGAGCGTGCAGATCTCGAAGACGAGCAGTGCGCCCACCAGCGAGCTGATCACGAGCGGGCCGCCGGGGTGGCCGCGCAGGCGATTCCATGCCCACGCGGCGCTCAAGACCGGCACGCCGAAAGCCGCGGCGCGACCGAAGGTCCAGACCAGGCTGGTCGCCAGCAGGGCCCCCACGGGGCCGCAGGCGTTCGCCGGCGTCCACGGGGCCTGCCCCAGGAGCGGCGCGCGCCAGGTCGCCACGCTGATCAGGGCGAGCACGGCGAAGGCCCCGAGCAGGAGTCCGAGGATCTGACGCTGTCGTCGAGTGGAAAGGGTCGATGAAGCCACGCGCGTGGAGACGCCTCCCTGCTGGTGTGGGGGCGCGCCGCCTTCGCCGAGGGGAGTCGTCGAGGCAAGCGTTCCCGCAGCGGAGTGGCGACAGGGACGCCACGTCCGCTCGCCCGCCTCCCTGGCGGGTCACAGCCCAGTATTCTGCCCCAGGCGGCCGGCCGAGGCAACGCCCGCTTGGGGCCGGAGAGCCACCTGCCGACGGGGCCTTTCGCGGGCCATTCGCTTGCCCCGCAGCGAGAAAGGCCTCGCGGGGGACACCGAGCGCCGCTCCCCCGCGCCGCCTATCGCGGCGGCGGCTTGATGATTCCCTGCTCGAGCCAGGCGAAGCGCCCGTCCAGCACGCCGCGGGCCACCGCGTAGAGCTCGGGATCGTCGTTGGCGCCGATCTGCCCGAAGAGCGCCTCGACGCGCCGCCGGGCCAGCCGGCAGAAGGCGTCGGCGAGGTCGCGCCGCGTCCGCTCGCCTCCGCTCGCGGCGAAGTCGCGCTGCGCCCGTGCGCAGGTGGCGCTCATCGCGAACAGCTCCGCGCCGATGTCCACGCAGCGGAAGAGCTGCGCCTGCTTCCGCTCGAGCGCCGGCCCGTGCTCGGCCATGAGGTGGAACTGCCGGCGGGCGAGGCGGCGCGAGGCGCGCTCCACGTAACGCAGGTGCGCGGCCAGCGGCCCGAACTCGTGATAGCGCGGCCAGCGCCCCCAGCCGAGCCAGCGCGCCGGATACCAGCGCGCGTAGAAGAGCAGCGCGCGCGCCAGTCCGGCCAGGCGCCGTCCGGGCGGCACGCCCGGCATCACCGCGTCGCCGGCCGCCCGCAGGTGCACGTCCAGCGCCTCGCGCGCGATGAACAGGCGCATGATCTGGCTCGTGCCCTCGAAGATGCGGTTGATGCGCAGGTCGCGCAGCATGCGCTCGAGCGGCACCGGCGGCTCGCCTCGCGACGCCAGCGAGCGCGCGGTCTCGTAGCCGCGCCCGCCGCAGACCTGCACGGCCAGGTCCGCCACCTCCCAGGCCGCCTCCGTGTTCCACAGCTTGGCCAGCGCCGCCTCGAGCCGGAGGTCCGAGCGGCCCGCGTCCGCCAGCAGCGAGCACAGCTCCGCGAGCGCCTCCATCGCGTAGGTCCTGGCCGCCATCTCCGCCAGCATCTGCGCCACCGCCTCGTGCCGGCCCACCTGCCGGCCCCACTGCACGCGCTTCGCCGCGAACTCGCGCGCCACCTCGAGGCACCACTTGGAGGTCGCGGCGCACGCCGCGGGCACCGTGAGCCGGCCCGTGTTGAGGGTGACGAGGGCCAGCTTGAGACCCCGGCCCTCCTCCCCCAGCAGGTTCTCCTTGGGCACGCGCACGCCGTGGAGGCGGAGGTAGGCGTTCTCGATGCCGCGCAGGCCCATGAACTCGAGCCGCTGCACGACCTCGACCCCGGGCGTCTTCGTCTCGACGATGAAGGCGCTGATCGGGCCCGGCTTGCCCTCGCGGCCCGGCGTGCGCGCCATCACCACGATCAGCTCGGCGATGGGCCCGTTCGTGCACCACAGCTTCTCGCCCTCGAGGACGTAGGCCTGGCCGTCCGGGGTGGGCGTCGCGGTCGCCGACATCCGGGCCGGGTCCGAGCCCACGTCCACCTCGGTCAGGGCGAAGGCCGAGATGGCCCCGCGCGCCAGCCGCGGCAGGAGACGCCGCTTCTGCTCCTCGCTGCCGAACAGCTTCAGGGGTTGCGGCACGCCGATCGACTGGTGCGCCGAGAGGAGGGTCACCAGGGCGCCCGAGCGCGTGGCGCACAGGCCCATGGCCCGCCCGTACGTGAGCTGCGAGAGCCCGAGGCCTCCATACTCGCGGGGGATCTTGATGCCGAACGCTCCCAGGGCCCGCAGCCCTTCGATCACGCGCTCGGGCACGCGCGCCTCCCGCTCGATCTCCTCGGCGTCCACCTCCTCGGCGAGGAAGCGCTGCAGGCGAGCGAGGAACTCGGCCCCCTGCGCGTCGGCCTCCGCCGCCGGCTCGGGGTAGGGGTGCACGAGGTCGAGGCGCAGCGAGCCGAGGAACAGCTCGCGCACGAACGAGGGCAGCTCCCACTCGGTCTCGCGGGAGGCTTCGGCGACCGCGCGGGCCTCCTGCTCGGAGGCGTGGCCAGGGGCCGCGAGCGTCTCGGTCATGCGGGCACCGAGCGGGGAATCGCCAGGGAGTCGCTGGGGCAGCGCTCGTGGCGCGAACTCAGGAGCACGGCGAACTGCCAGAGCCGCGGCAGCTTCAGGCGCTTCGTCAGGTGGCCGGGGTACACGCGCCACTCGTGCACGCGGAAGCGGCCGCCGAATTCCCAGGGATACCAGCCCGAGCGGTGGGTCTCGAAGGGCAGTCCCTCCGCCTCCTGGGCGCGAAAGCCCAGGGGCGTCGCGACCAGCACCTTGTGCGCGCGGCGCGAGAGGCTCTCGAGCACCCGCCACCCCTCGGCCTTATCCAGGTGCTCGATGACCTCGACGAAGAGCGCCAGGTCGTAGCGCGGCGTGCCGGGCGGGAGCACGCGGTCCAGCTCGCGCAGGTCGCCGAGGAAGACGTGGTCGTAGACGGGATAGCGGGGCGGGCTCACGTCCAGGGCGTCCACGCGCTGCGGCTCCGCGTACTCGCGGGCGAGCACGCCGAACTTGCCCCAGCCCGCGCCCACGTCCAGGACGCTGGTGGGCCGCGCGCGGGCCATCAGCTCGACGACCCAGGGTATCTGCCAATGCTCGGACGTTGCCATCGAACGAGAGGGTTGGAGTGGCGACGGCGTGGCCAGCCCGTTCCGCGGGCACCGTAGCACAGCCGCCAGAAACACGGCAGGGGTCGAAGCGGGCCTTGTTGTGCGTCAGTGAAAATGACCCCCTCTAACGCGTCCGTGAATATGTCCCCCCATGCACCTCGTTCTCATGCAACCGGGACGCCCGGCGGCTGGGCCTGATTCAAGCCGCAGAGCAGGGGAAGATCACGAACGGCGAGCGGCTGCGGTAGGCTGCGGGGCCATGGCAGCCGCGCTCTTCGCACTGGCCACCCTGGCGCTGGCGCTCTGGGCGCCGCGCGCGCGGACCCTCGCCACGCCGGGCGGGCTCGCGCTCGCGCTCGGGGTCGGCGGGGCCGCGGGCGTCGCCCTCGGCGTCTTCGAGCGCGTGGGCGCCGGCGTGCCGCCCACGGCGCAGGCGCCCTTCTTCCTCCTTGCCGCCCTCGCCGCGCTGGCGCTCTGGGGAGCCCTGGCCGTGCTGGCCTTCCACCAGGTGCGGAGACGCGACGCGTTCTGGATCGCGCCCTTCGGGCTGCTGGCGCTGCTCGACCTCGGGATGCCCACCTCGGAAGTCGGCTTGGCCCTGGTCCTCGCCCTGCCGGTGGTCGCGCGCTGGCGCTGGCTCGACCGCCTGGGCCGCCGAGCGCTCGGGGCCACGTTCTTCCTCGGCCTCGTGCTGGCGGCCGCGGCGTTCCTGCCGCTGACGCCGCGAGCGGGCGGGCTGAGCGCGCTCGCGGAGACGCTCGAGCGGCGCATCGCCTGGGCACGGATGCTGGCCGCGCTCTACCTGATCCTGGCGCTGCCCGGCGTCTTGCGGCGGTGGAGCCTCGGCATCCGGCGAGTGAGCCGGCGCCTCGCCCTGCTCCTCGCCCTCAGCAGCGCCGTGCCCCTGATCCTCGTCGCCATCCTCTGGATCACCTCGACCGTGCTCGGCGTGGGTGGCGAGCGCGCGCTGATCGGCGCGCGGCTGCTCGAGCAGCGAGCCCTCGAGCTCCAGACCTCGCTCGCGGCCCTCCCCGACTCGGGAGGCGCCGGCGCGCTGGCGGCTCTGGTCCGCGCCCACCCGGGCTGGCCGGGCCTGCGGATCTGGCAGGGCGCGAGCCGCGTGCACGGCGCGCCGATCCCGGACGAGGCGGGGCTCGGCGTCTGGCCGGACACGCTGGCGCAGCGAGGGCTCGTGGTGATCGGCCGGAAGGCGTGGATCGGCGCCCGGGCTCGCGGCCCACGGGCGGGCTTCGTGGCTCTGGCCCCGGTCGAGGAGGTCCTGCGCGCGGAGGCCGACAGCCTGCTGGGCGCGCGATTCTCGTTCCGCGCCGGCGACGCCGGCGCGGCCGCCGATTCGTTCGGGCGAGCCGTCGAGGACCTCGCCGCGGGAGCCCCCGGCGCGGAGGACTCGCTCGAGGCTCGTCTCGCGCGCACGCAGCGCGACCGCGGGGCCGGGATCGTGCGGATCCAGATCCGTGAGAACGAGCCGGTGCTCTCCAGCTCGGACTTCCGCTTCGGCGCCGGGCACGCCGTGATCGAGGGCGTGCGCTGGCGAGGCGGACGCTGGCGGCGGACGGCGGGCCTCCTGAACGTGGACGTTCCCTGGGCCGAAACCCTGGCGGGGCTGGCGAGCAACGCGCGGGAGAACCCCTACAACATCCTGCCTCTCGCCTTGATCGCGCTGGTCCTGGTGTTCGTCCTGATGCTGGCGGCGGCGGACTTCGGCATGGTCCGTACCCTGGGCCGCAGCATCACGGCCGCCGTGGCGGCCCTCCGCCAGGGGGCGGCGCGGCTGGAGGGCGGCGAGCTGTCCCACCGGATACGGGTCGAAGGCGAGGACGACCTCTGGGACGTGGCCGCCGCCTTCAACCGCATGGCCGTGGGGCTCGAGCGCGGCCGGCAGCTCGAGATCGACCGCCAGCGGATCGAGGACGAGCTGGCCCTGGCGCGCCGCATCCAGGCGCGGCTCCTGCCTCCGGGGCCGCCGCAGATCCAGGGCCTCGAGCTGGCGGGCATCAGCGAGCCCGCACGCGAGGTGGGAGGCGACTACTACGACTTCGTCCCCCTCCAGGACGGGCGCGTGGCGCTGGTCGTCGCGGACGTCTCGGGCAAGGGTGTGGGCGCCGCCCTGCTCATGTCGGGCTTCCGCGCCTCGCTCCTCAGCCAGGATCTGGCGAGCGAGGAGCAGGCGCGGGTGCTCGAGCGCCTCAACGCCTTCCTCCATCGCAGCGTCGAGCCGGGCAAGTTCGTGACCGCCTTCCTCGGCGTCCTGTGTGGGCGCACGGGGCGCCTCCGCTACTGCAACGCCGGGCACAACCCGCCGATCGTGAGCCGGAAGAACGGCGGGCGCGAGAGGCTGGAGACGGGCGGGCTCATCCTGGGCATCGTGGAGCATGCGCCGTACGAGACGGGCGAGACGACGCTCGAGGCCGGTGACCGGCTCACGCTCTTCACGGACGGCGTGACCGAGGCCGTGGATGACCGCAACCAGCAGTGGGGCGAGGAGCCGCTCTTCGACCTTCTAGAGGAGATGGCCGAGCGCTCCTGCGCCGAGACGATCTCCCGGATCGTCGCGGAAGTGCGCCGCTTCGAGGGCGGGCGCGGGGCGTCGGACGACGTCACCCTCCTCATGGCCCGCCGCACGGGCTGAGTCCGGCGGACCAGCACTGCTGGCCAGGCGCTCGACGCTTGGTTCAGTCTCGCAAAACCTGTGCGTAATGGTACGTAGGTAGTATCGGCGCCACGGCCCTTCCATTTGACCCAGCAATGACATACCCTGGTTGGCAACGTTAGCTTCTGGGCAAGTGTGCCCAGGCTGACCACGAGAAACTACGTAGGAAGGCATCGACCGGCCCCTTCGGCCACTGAGCAACGCTCGATCCGATGGCGCCTGATGCATCCACCCTGGCACCTGCTGCCGCAGGGGCAGGGTGGGCGCGCCGCCCCGCGATCGGGTCGAGACGGTGGAGGGCTCGGTGGCTCCCTACCTGTGGCCAACGGACAAGGCGTCCAGACCTCGAAGACAGTGACGAAGACCCAGCATGCAGCCCGCCGCCGTGAGACGAGTCGCGGCGCTAGGTCACGGGGAAGCTCACATCCCCAGCGTTCAGTGGAGGGATTGGCGTTGCACACCCCACCCAGACTCTCGATCCGAGACGCGCTCTGGCCGGTGATCGTCGGCCTCCTGCTGGCCGTGTCGCCCGTCCTGCGGCACGGGGATCTCTTCGCCCAGACGAAGCCGCGGGCGAGCAAGGTGTGCCTCGACTGCCACACCGGCCAGGACTCGATCATGGCCGCGACTGACCACCGCCTGCCCGCCGCCGAGGGGCCGGCCGCCCGCATCGCCTGCACCGACTGCCACGCCGGCGACCAGCGCCACTGGGAGGAGGATCCCAAGCAGTACCCCATGACGGATCCGGCCAAGCTGAACGCGGGATCCGAGGCGCGCGTCTGCGCCTCCTGCCACCAGAACGCGCACCAGCAGAACGCCCTGGAGCGAAACGTCCACGCGGCGAACGACGTGAACTGCAGCGCCTGCCACAGCGTCCACCGATCCACCCACCCGGCGCTCCTCCGCCAGGCCGAGAGCGGGCTCTGCTACGGCTGCCATGGCGACGTGGCCGGGCAGTTCGCGAAGCCGTACCGACACCCGGTCAACGACCAGATCCTGAAGTGCAGCGACTGCCACATGACGCTGGACCAGACGCGCCGCCCGCTCTCCCGCAACGGCACGAACGTCTGCACGAAGTGCCACGCCGAGTTCGAGGGACCCTTCCCCTTCGAGCACCAGGCCACGGTCGACTATTCGACGGAGGAGGGTGGCTGCATCTCCTGCCACGAGCCGCACGGCTCGTCGCTCCCGAGGATGCTGAACCAGCCCTACGAACCGCCGAACTTCCAGCTCTGCACGCAGTGCCATTCGGTCCCGGGCCACAACCTGAATCCGATGCACGGGACGCAGTGGGCGGGCGTGCCGTGCAACGAATGCCATACGGACATCCACGGCTCGTACGTCAGCCACCTCTTCCTGAGCGAATCGCTCCAGAGCCGGGGCTGCTTCAACGCCGGCTGCCACCAGTTCTAGGACGGTGCACCCATGCGAACGACCACGGTCTCGATCCTGAGCGTCATGCTCGTCGTCACGCTCGCTGCGTCCCCGTCGTCGGCGAGGACGCTGGACGGCACCCTGAAGCTGGGCGGCATCATCCGGAACCAGACGGGCGATCGCTCCGCCGTCCAGGAGACCTTCAACGTCTACGACGGCTTCTCCGTCACGGAGCTGCTCCTCAACGGGATGATGGATCCGCGCGACTACGTCTCGCTCGATCTCCAGGAGGTCAATCTCGACTCTCGCCGGGGTGACTTCGTCTTCCGCCGGCCGGGCGCGCTCAAGCTCACGGCGGGGTTCGACCAGCACCGCCAGATCTTCTCCCCCGACGGCGCGATCAACTCGAAGCGCAAGGATTGGCGGGTCGGGGCGGAGGTGACGCCCATCCGCTGGGTCGCCCTGACGGGGTCCTTCGATTCCCAGACGCGCGACGGCGACCGGCTGCCCTTCCCCCTCGGCACCGTGAGCTCGCTGGGAACGCAGTACGACAACGCGCTGCGCTCCGGCGAGGTCGCGGCGCAGTTCGACAAGGACGGGCGCGGGGCGGCCGTCTCGTACCGAGCCTCCCGCTACACCGACGACCTGGACCAGAGCACGGACCGCAGCGGTCAGGTCGTGTCGGCCCGGCTCTACTCCCCCTCTCACTTCCTCGGGAACTGGACCCACCTGCTGCGCGCGGCCTACGGGGTCCACCGCCTCTCCAACCGCGACCTCGACTACACCCTCACCAACCTCCAGTACACGGGCGTCCTCCAGGCGGCGAGGGCGCTGCAGCTCCGCTACCGGTTCGAGGGCAACCGCGTGGACGACCAGGCCACGCGCCTCAAGACCGACCGGTT
The DNA here is from genome assembly GCA_033853925.1 of Candidatus Eiseniibacteriota bacterium. GTDB lineage: Bacteria > Eisenbacteria > RBG-16-71-46 > RBG-16-71-46 > RBG-16-71-46 > JANXPZ01. The sequence continues at coordinate 16,147 of JAWOLC010000021.1, read as the reverse complement.
CGAGAACGACGCGGACGCCACCTACTACTACCGCTACGGGCAGTTCAGCGGAGGCTACGGCTACGAGACGAACGACGACGACCAGACGCTGACCAGCTACAACACCTGGCGCGCGGGCACCATCTTCCGACCCGGCAAGTACCTCGACGCCAGGGTCGACTACGTCAGCCGGGTCAAGAAGGATCAGGAGGACCTGACCCTGCTCAAGGACATCGACGCCTCCCAGATCCGCGCCAAGCTCCAGGTGCGGCCGCGGGACGAGCTGGCGCTCGGCGCCGGGTTCTCGAGACGCGAGCGCGAGTTCACCACGATCGGCGTCGACCTCAAGGGCGACGAGTTCAACGCCTTCGGGCGCTACGCCTATCCGGGCTGGGGCGCGCTCTCGAGCGACTATTCGTATTCGACCGACGACTACAGAGACCTCACGGCCGGCTTCCACGTCCGCAGCCACATCGTGACGGCCCGCGCCGATTTCGAGCGGCTCAAGAACCTGCGTCTCGGGGGCGGAGTGACCTACCTGGACATCCGCCGCGACCTGTCGATCGAGAAGACCCTGGTCTTCGTGGAGGGCACCTACACGCTGCAGAACGACTACCACCTGGAGGTTCGGTACAACGTCTACAACTACGACGACTACCTGCTGCTCGACCGCTTCTACACGGCGAACGTGCTTCGCCTCAACGTGGCGTACGACCTTCACCTGCGCTGAGGCGCGGGAACGTCCGCGGCCCGGACCCTGAGGAGGACATCTCGATGGCAAGATTCAGGACAGTGATGGCGATGGTGGCGATCGCCGCGGTGGGTCTCGCGCTGGCGTCGTGCTCGCGCAAGATCACGCGCGTGGACGTCGTCCAGCAGCCACAGACCTGCTTCGCCTGCCACAGCGACACGAACACCGCGATCGTGACCGCGCAGCTGCAGTGGCAGAACTCGAAGCACGCGAGCGGCGGCACGCTCAACGAGAACAACGGCGACTGCAAGGGCTGCCACACGAGCGAAGGCTTCGTGGCGCGGGCCACGGGGACGACGATCCCGGACGTGGTCGACAACCCGACCCCGATCCACTGCTTCACCTGCCACTCGCCGCACACCAGCGGCAACCTCGGCCTCCGCTGGACGGCCGTCGCGACGCTCCTCAACGGCACCACCTTCGACCTGCACTCGGGCAACCTGTGCGCGGCCTGTCATCATGCGCGGCGCAGCGTCTCGACCTACGTCACCGCCCGCACGACGCTCAGCTCGCGCTGGGGTCCGCACCACGGACCGCAGGCCGACATGCTGCTCGGCTCGAACGGCTACGAGTACGCCGGGTTCACCTACGACCGCACCTCGCACCGCGAGGCGACGACGGCGAACGGCAAGGACGGCTGCCTCGAGTGCCACATGAAGACCACCGACCGGCTCGTCGTCGGCGGCCACTCCTTCAACATGGAGGCCGTGACGAACGGCGACACGCTCCTCAACGTCGCCGCCTGCGCGCCGTGCCACGGCACGATCGCCGAGTTCAACGACGTGGACGGGATCCAGGCCCAGGTCGGCACGCTGATCACCGATCTCTCGGCGCGGCTCCAGACCGCGGGGCTGCTGGGGAGCAACGGCCTGCCCAAGTCGGTCACCACCTCGGCCGACTCGGCCGGCGCGGTGTGGAACCTGCTGATGGCCCAGGAAGACCGCAGCCTGGGCGTGCACAACGCGAAGTACATCATCGGCCTGCTGCAGTCCTCGATCCAGTTCCTGCAGCCGCCCGGCCAGGCCTCCGCGGTGGCGGCTCGAGGGCGGAGGTAGCGACCTCGCGGGATTGACGAATTCCTGAAGACTCGGGGCGCCTGCTCGGCGCCCCGGCCGGCGGTCCGAGATCGCCGCCGGCCTCGTTGCCGAGAAGAGCGCGACTCATGATCCGGCTCGAGCCCGCCATCAGGGCTCGGGCCGGATCCCTGTCCGCGCGCGGACTCTCCGCGTCCCGGCGCCGTCCCCGGCCCGCTCTCCGGTCCATCGACACCGAGCTCGACCGCATTGACAAGGCGAGCTGAACCGGGCACCCTGCCTGCCGCAGTTCCCCCGGTCGCGCCCGCCCGAACGACCTCGGTCCGTGAACGTGCGACCCCTGGCTGTTCCGACCGCGACGTGGCGCCTCACGCATCAGCGCCCCGGCACTCCCCCGCCAGCACGATCGTCGACGTGAGGTGGCTGCCATGAACCGTGGTTGGGTGACCTGCTCCGTCCTCCTCGCCCTGTCCCTGCTCCTCTCCCCCCGCCCGCCGTCGGCCGCACCCGCCGCGACCTACGTGGGCTCCGACGCCTGCGGACAGTGCCACGAGGACCGTTTCCGCGAGTTCGCCGCCAACCCGCACGGGCGGGCGGCCCGCGACGGCGCGCTGATCGCCGATCGCACCGGCTGCGAGTCGTGCCACGGGCCCGGCTCGCTGCACGTCGAGGCGGCCGGCGACAAGAGCAATCCCGGATTCGCCACGGTGCGCAACTTCCGCGCGACGCCCGCCGCCGACGTGGTCTCCGTCTGCACGACCTGCCATCGCGCGGGCGAGCAGTTCTACTGGGAGGAGAGCGCGCACTCCCACCACGACGTGTCCTGCACCCAGTGCCACAGCATCCACCACTCGCTGGATTCCGAGCACGACAAGCTGCTGAAGGCGGAGGGCGTGAATCGCCTCTGCCTGGGCTGCCACAAGAGCAAGCGCATGGAGCTGGCGCGCTCGGCCCACATGCCGCTCACGGAAGGCGGCATGAACTGCGCCGAGTGCCACAACCCCCACGGCTCGCCGGGCCCGCACATGGAGCGGGCCGCCTCGGCGAACGAGCTGTGCTACAAGTGCCATGCCGACAAGCGCGGCCCCATGCTCTGGGAGCACGCGCCGGTGCGCGAGAACTGCCTGAACTGCCATGAGCCGCACGGCGCCAACGCCGACAAGCTGCTCGCGGCGAAGCGGCCCTTCCTCTGCCAGCGCTGCCACATCACCACGCGGCATCCCTCGACGCTCTACGACGGGAGCGACCTGGCGACGAACCGGCTGCTGAACCGTTCGTGCACGAATTGCCACAGCCAGATCCACGGCTCGAACGATCCTTCGGGCAATCTCTTCCTGCGCTAGGAGGCGGCCATGACGACGCGTTCGGCAATCTTCTGCGCGCTGATGGGGCTCACCTGCCTCGCGCTCGCCGGTGCGGCGCGCGCGCAGAACCAGGCCACGTTCGGCGGGCAGTGGTGGACCCAATCGGCTCCCGAGGCCGCGTTCCAGCAGTTCCGCGAAGTCCCCCAGGGAGGATTCCTGGAGTCGTACTTCCTGGCCGACTCCCTGCACCGCTACCAGTTCAGCACCTTCGGCACCCACGCCCTGCTCCAGGACCAGGCCGCGGGCCTGCGCCTGGACGACGGCGCGCGCTGGTGGCTGGGCCTCGACTACCGGCAGATTCCGCACCTGATCAGCCTGGTCACCCGCACGGCGTACGACGAGGTCTCCAGCGGCGTGTTCCGCCTGCCGGATTCCCTGCAGGCGCTCAACCAGCGCAATCCCGGCGCGTACAACCAGACCATGACCGACCTGCTGAAGACGGCGCACCCCGTCCAGGCGGGCTTCCGCACGGACGTGGCGAACGGCCGGCTCGGCCTGCGCCCGGCCCGCGGCTGGCAGATCGAGGTGACCGGCCAGCGGCGGGAGCGCTCCGGGCACCTGCCCTACGGCGGGCCCTTCGGCTTCAACAGCACGATCGAGCTGCCCGCGCCCATCAACCAGCGCATGTGGGACGGGGACGCGACCGCCAGCTACGTGCGCAACCGTCTCTCGGTGCAGGCCTCGGCCGGCTTCTCGGCCTTCCAGAACCGCACGGCGAACCTGAACTGGGACAATCCCAAGGAGCTGACCGACATCACCGGCGGCTCCACCAGCGCGGGCAACGGCACGTCGCAGGGCCTGCTCGCCCTGCCGCCGGACAACCGGGTGGTGCGCGGCAGCGTCGGTCTGGGGCTGCGGCTGCCGCGGCAGGCCGCCTTCAGCGCCACGGTGGGCCTGAGCCGCAGCACGCAGGACGCGGCCTGGCTGCCGTTCACCCTGAACCAGGCGATCCTGGCCGCGAACCCGCAGATCCACCTCGACTCCCTCGCCACGCGCAGCACGGGCGCCAAGGCCACGGCCCTCACCCAGGACTACCGGCTCACGGGCCGCATCGTCCCGCGGCTGCACGGCACCCTGCGCTTCCACCAGTACCACTACGACAACCAGACGCCGGTGCACGTGCTGCCCGGGCTCGTGCTCCTCGACCAGACCTTCGAGGCCACCGACCTGGCGAATCCCGAGGTCAACCGTCCCTACGGGAACAAGCAGACGGTCTACGGCGGCGATCTCGACCTGGAGGTGATGCGGGGCGTCGGGCTCTCGGGCACCTACGAGCGTCGCGTCTTCGACCGCACCCTGCGCGAGGTCACCAAGGACAACGAGGACGTGGTGGAGGTGCGCGGCCGCGCCACGCCCCTCGAGCGCGGCGAGCTGGAGGTGGCCTACCACTACGGGAACCGCAAGCTCGACCAGTTCAGCCTCGCGGACTACGAAGCGGGCGGCGGGGACACGACCCTGACGGAGCAGCCCGGCCTGCGGCGGTTCGACGTCGCCGACCGGCGCCAGAACCAGGTGAGCACCACGGTGGGCTGGGCCTTCGGCGAGCGCCTGGACGTGAGCGCGCAGTACAGCTACGCGAAGGACGACTATCCCGATTCGCCCCTCGGCCTGCAGCGCGGCACGCAGAACATGGTCACCGCCGACGCCACGCTCCACCTGGCGCCCAAGGTGGACCTGAGCGGCGGCTACGGCTACGCGCTGCTCGACACGCGCATGGAGTCCAACACCTCGGGCAAGGGGATCGTCACCGCCGACGACTCGACGAACTGGTTCGCCAGGATCAAGGACCGGAACATCTTCGTCTACGTGGAAGGCCAGTGGCGCGCGCAGGCGAAGCTCACGCTCTCCGTGGGCTACGTATTCAGCCGCGACCTGACGACCTACGACCTGACGGGCACCCTCAACACCAACGACGCCTCGTCGAGCGTCAGCACCAAGCCGCGGGTGCCGGCCACGAACCTGCCGAGCACCTACTTCCGCCATCACACGATCACCGCCGAGGCGCGCTACCGCCTGATGAGCGACACGGACGTGGCCGCCCGCTACGGATACGAGCAGTACGTGGTGAACGACTTCGCCGTGCAGGGCATCCCGCTGCTCGGGGTCTCGGTGCTCTCCCCCTCGCAGACCGCCGTGTACCTCGCGGACAACGCGCTCGACTACCGCGCGCACGAGCTGGCTCTGCTCGCTACGCGGCGCTTCTAGCGGACCGGGACGGAGCCCCGGCGGACGAAGGGCGGGAGGCCCCCGCCCTTCGTCGTCTTCCGCGCCCGCCTCGCCCCCGGCGGTCGCCGGGCCGGCGCCGCGAGAACCGTCGAAGGCCGCGTCCGGCGTCATTTCTCTTGCCCGCGGTGCGGGGCTCGGCTAGAGTGCTCCGTCCCTTCGTCCCGGGCGGCTGCGGCCGACACGGCTACCCGGGGCGGGAACGCCGACCCCTTCCCTCGCCTGGGCCTCGAGCAGGCGGATGCCTGGAATCCTCCGACGCGGGGTCCGGGCGTCACGCTCCGCGGTTCGAGTCCTGCTGAAGGAGTGACGCATGAATCCGTTGCGCCTCTTGGGGCCGGTCGCGCGCCGGCCCGCCAGTGCCGCCATCGGGATCTCGGCGGCCGCGCTCGGCCTGTTCACCCCGCTCCAGGCGCTCGCGAGCGAGCTGGATCTGGCCATTCCCAAGCTCGACGTGAGCTATCGCCTGTTCGGCGCCGAGATCCCGGGCCCGACCCTGCTCATGGCCGGCCTCCTCGTCTGCGTGCTGGGGATGCTCTTCGGCCTGACCATGTACAACCAGGTCCGGCGCATACCCGCGCACCACAGCATGACCGACGTGTCCAACATCATCTGGGAGACCTGCAAGACCTACCTGCTCCAGCAGGGCCGCCTCCTGCTCGTGCTCGAGGCCTTCATCGCCGCCTGCATCATCTACTACTTCGGCGTCCTCCAGGCGCAGGGCCCGGGCAAGGTGGCGCTCATCCTGATGTGGTCGGTGGTGGGGATCCTGGGCTCCTACGCGGTGGCCTGGTTCGGCATCCGCATGAACACCTACGCCAACAGCCGGACCGCCTTCGCGTCCCTGCGGGGGAAGCCGCTGGCCGTCTGCGAGATCCCCCTGCAGGCGGGCATGAGCATCGGCGTGCTCCTGATCTGCGTCGAGCTGATCATGATGCTCGTCATCCTGCTCTTCGTGCCGCGCGAGGCCGCCGGCGCCTCGTTCCTCGGCTTCGCCATCGGCGAGTCGCTGGGCGCGTCGGCCCTGCGCATCGCCGGCGGCATCTTCACCAAGATCGCCGACATCGGCTCGGACCTCATGAAGGTCGTGTTCCGCATCAAGGAGGACGACCCGCGCAACCCGGGCGTGATCGCCGACTGCACCGGCGACAACGCCGGCGACTCGGTGGGCCCCACGGCCGACGGCTTCGAGACCTACGGCGTCACCGGCGTGGCCCTCATCTCCTTCATCGCCCTCGCCGTCCTCCCCGAGCACCGCGCGCACCTGCTCGTCTGGATCTTCCTCATGCGCATCCTGATGATCATCACCTCGATCGTGGCCTTCACGGTGAACGGGGCGATCGTGCGCGCGCAGAACCAGGGCAAGGATCGCCTCGACTTCGAGGCGCCGCTCACCAGCCTGGTGTGGACCACCTCGCTGCTCTCGATCGCCGTGACCTTCCTGGTCTCGCGCTGGATGCTGGCCGACCTGGGCGCGGGCCTGTGGTGGAAGCTCTCCGCGATCATCTCCTGCGGGACGCTGGCGGCGGCGCTCATCCCCGAGCTCACCAAGGTGTTCACCTCCAGCAATTCGCGGCACGTGCGCGAGATCGTCTCCGCCACGCGGGAGGGCGGCGCCTCGCTCACGATCCTCTCGGGGCTGGTGGCGGGCAACTTCTCCGTGTTCTGGAAGGCGCTGACGCTGGCCGGACTGCTCTTCGTCGCCTACCTGATGTCGCTCCAGGGGCTGGCGGGCTTCATGCAGTACGAGGCGGTGTTCGCCTTCGGGCTCGTCGCCTTCGGCCTGCTCGGCATGGGCCCGGTCACGATCGCCGTGGACTCCTACGGCCCGGTCACGGACAACGCCCAGAGCATCTTCGAGCTGTCCCAGATCGAGACCCTGCCCGGCGCGGCCCAGGAGGTCGAGAAGCAGTTCGGCTTCCGCCCCGACTTCACCCTGGGCAAGCACTTCCTCGAAGCCAACGACGGAGCCGGCAACACCTTCAAGGCCACCGCCAAGCCCGTGCTGATCGCCACGGCCGTGGCCGGCGCCACCACCATGATCTTCTCCCTGTTCGTCCTGCTGAAGAACAAGCTGGGGGCGGCCTTCGATCTCTCGCTCACCGAGCCGCGCGTGCTCCTCGGCCTCATCATGGGCGGCGCCACGATCTACTGGTTCACCGGCGCCTCCATGCAGGCGGTCACCACCGGCGCCTACCGGGCGGTGGAGTTCATCAAGCGCAACATCCACCTCGAGTCGGCGGAGAAGGCCTCGATCAAGGACTCGAAGGAGGTCGTGCGGATCTGCACCCGCTACGCCCAGGCGGGCATGTTCAACATCTTCGTGGTGATCTTCTGCCTGACGCTCGCCTACGCGTTCTTCGATCCGATCTTCTTCGTCGCCTACCTGGTGACGATCGCGGTCGTGGGGCTCTTCCAGGCGATCTACATGGCGAACGGCGGCGGCGCCTGGGACAACGCCAAGAAGGTGGTCGAGGTGGACCTCCAGGAGAAGGGCAGCGACCTGCACGCCGCCACGGTGATCGGGGACACGGTGGGCGATCCCTACAAGGACACCTCCTCGGTGGCCCTCAACCCGATCATCAAGTTCACGACGCTCTTCGGCCTGCTGGCCGTGGAGACCGGGGTGGCGAACCAGGCCATCGCCCGCCCGATCGGCGTCGTGCTGATGCTCGTCGCCCTCTTCTTCGTCTACCGCTCCTTCTACGGGATGCGCATCAGCACCCGGGCCGCGGCCCGCGAGGCCGCCCCCTCGGCGGTCATGGCGGAGACGGAATAGCGCCGACGCCCCGATGAGCGGGCGCCGACCCCGCGCCCGCTCATGGGCACTGCCTCGCCCGCTCATCGGCTTTGCCGCGCCCGTCGGCCGGGGCTTGACCGAGGCCTGACCGGCGGAGAGGCTGCGGCGATCCGCGCCCCCGCAGGGGGACGCGGCGCCCACTCGTGGACCACCCAGGAGGACGGCCATGACCCCGACCTTGCCACGCCTCGCCCCGGCCGGCGTCGCCTGCGGCCTCGCCCTGCTGCTCGCCGGCGCGGCCGCCGCGGCGCCCGTGCGGCGCGGCCCCGCTCCGGCGGCGACGCCTGCGGCCCCGGCCCTGCCGATCGAGGAGCACGTGCTCGCGAACGGCCTGAAGCTCGTGCTCATCCCCCAGCACGTCGCGCCCACCGTCTCCGGCGCCTGGATCGCCCATGTCGGCTCGGTGAACGAGCGGCCGGGCATGACCGGCATCTCGCACCTCTTCGAGCACATGATGTTCAAGGGCACGCACGTGATCGGCACGCGCGACTACGAGAAGGACGTGCGCCTGCTCGAGGAGCAGGAACAGGTCCAGGACGGGATCCGCGCGGAGCTGTCCCAGATGCGGCTCGCCCAGAGGCGCGGCGAGATCGACGACCTCAGGAAGCCCGAGAATCGCACGCCGCGCTACCGCGAGCTGGAGGCGCGCTTCGACTCGCTCGTGGCCGAGCAGCGCGCCAACATGATCAAGAACGAGTTCGAGCTGGTCCTGCAGCGGAACGGCGCCACGTTCATCAACGCCATGACCACGGAGGACTTCACCGTCTACTTCGAGACCGTGCCCGCGAACAAGCTCGAGCTGTGGTTCTGGGTCGAGGCCGACCGGCTCAAGAACCGCGTGTTCCGCGAGTTCTATTCCGAGCGCGACGTGGTCTACGAGGAGCGCCGCCGGGGCGTGGAGTCCACGCCCACCGGCAAGTTCAACGAGCAGCTCAACGCCACCTTCTGGGACGCGAGCCCCTACGCCTGGGATGTGATCGGCTGGCCCAGCGACCTGGCGAGCATCACCAAGGCCCAGGCCGACGAGTACTACGCCACCTACTACGCCCCGCAGAACCTGACCGCCTTCCTGGTCGGAGACTTCGATCCGAAGGCGGCCGTGGCCCTGGCCGAGAAGTACCTCGGCTCGATCCCGCCGGGGACGCGGCCCGTGCCCGAGATGCTGACGAGCGAGATCCCCTCGCTCGGCGAGAAGCGCTACTTCGCCGAGGCCGAGACGAATCCCGGCACCGAGATCCGCTGGCACACCGTGGCCTTCGCGCACCGGGACGTGCCGGCGCTGGAGGTCCTGTCGGAGGTGCTGAACGGGCCCACCGGGCGCTTGCAGAAGAGCCTGGTGCTGGGCAGCGGCGTGGCGACGAGCGCCCGCTCCCAGCACGACCCGCGCAAGTACGAAGGCGTGTTCGCGATCGAGGCGGAGTGCAAGGAAGGCCACGGCCCCGAGGAGCTGGAGAGGGCGATCAGCGGCGAGATCGAGAAGCTGCAGAAGGACCCGGTTTCGCCCGAGGAGCTGCAGCAGGTGAAGAACCGCTACCTGACCTCCTCCTACCGGCAGCTCAGCTCGACGTTCGCCCTGCTCTTCCGCTACGCGCTGGCCGAGGGGCGCGGCACGTGGCGCGACGCCGACCGGATCGACCAGCAGGTGCAGGCGGTCACCGCGGCCGACGTGCAGCGCGTGGCCCGGACGTACTTCGCCAGGGAGAACCGCCTGGTCGCGATCTGGACGCGCAAGGGCGGAGGGACCGAGGACCCGGCGCTGGCCGGGCTCCCCGCCGAGGCCAAGCCGATGGTCCAGCGGATGCTCGCGCGCATCGATGGCGCGACCGATCCGGCCCAGGTCCAGCAGATGCTCGAGCGGCTCGACACCATGGGCGCGCAGTTGCCGCCCGAGATGAAGCCCGCGCTCGACCTGATCCGCACCCGGGCCCAGGCCAAGCTCAACTCGCTCTCCAACCCCAAGTGACCGGAGGACCGCGATGAACCGCACGCATGCAAGGCGCCGGTGGCTGTCCGCCGGCTTGTTCGCCGCGCTGGTCGCGGCGGCCGTCGCCGGGCCGGCTCCCCGGCCCGCCCTCGCCGCCGACCTGCCCGAGCGGCCCGAAGCGCTGAAGTTCCCGCCTCTCGAGTACGCGCCGCCCAAGGCGGCCCAGTATCGCGTGAAGCTGGCGAACGGCGTGGCCGCCTACCTGACGCCCGACCGCACGCTGCCGCTGGTCACCGTGACCGTGCTCATGCGGGTGGGGCCCGACCTGGATCCCGCCGGCAAGGAGGGGCTCGCGACGACGATGGTCCACCTCCTCACCCGCAGCGGCACGAAGACGATGACCGCCGAGCAGCTCGAGAGCCGCCTCGCCTTCCTCGGCGCCCAGCTCGAGTCGGGCACGGGCGGGGGCGGCGGCATGTTCGGGCTGGGGAGCATTCCCATCAGCGGCGCCGAGTCGCGCGTCACCCTGAACCTGCTCGCGAAGGACCTGGACGAGGGGCTGTCGCTGCTCACGGCCTGCCTGCAGGGAGCCGCCTTCCAGGAGGACCGCCTGAAGCTGCGCCAGGATCAGCAGCTCCAGGCCATGAAGCAGAGGAACGACAACAGCGCCGACATCGAGGAGCGCGAGTGGGGCTTCCTCATGCGCGGCGAGGATCACTGGAGCAACCGCTATCCCACGCAGGCTTCGCTCGCCGCCATCACGCGCGAGGATCTCGTGGCCCTGCAGAAGCGCTACGTCGGGCCCAGGAACTTCGTGCTCGCGGTGTCCGGCGACTTCGACCGCGCCGCGATGACCCGGAAGCTCGACAAGGCCTTCGCCGGCTGGCCGTGGCCGGGCGAGAACCCCGGGCCGCCGCAGGCGCCCTCCGCTCCCTCCGCGCAGGGCTGGTTCGTCGTGGACAAGCCGGTGAACCAGACTCGCGTGTCGCTGGGCCTGCGCTGCCTCGACCGCTACGATCCCGACTTCTACGCGGCGCAGGTCATGAACTTCATCCTGGGCGGCGGCGGCTTCACCTCTCGGCTCGTGAACCGCATCCGCTCGGACGAGGGGCTCGCCTACAGCGTCGGCTCCCGGCTCGAGGGAGGCTTCTACTACCCGGACCCCTGGCGGGTCATCTTCCAGACCAAGGCGCGCTCCACGGCGTTCGCCACCTCCATCGCCCTGGCCGAGGTCCAGCGGATGCGTGACTCGCTCGTGAGCGCCGCCGACCTGGAGACCGCCAAGAACTCGCTGATCGAGGGATTCCCCGCGCGCTTCCCCACGGCCTCCGCGATCGCCGCGGCCCTGGCCGCCGAGGAGCTGACGGGGCGCTACCAGAAGAACCCGAGCTTCTTCGGCGAGTACGCCTCGCGCATCGCCGCGGTGACCGCGCCGGACGTGCAGCGGGTTGCGCGCCGGCTGCTCGAGCCCACGAAGATGGCGTTCCTCATGGTGGGCGACGCCAAGGAGATGTCGCTGGACGACGGCAAGCACGACGTGAAGCTCGCGGGACTCGCGGGCGGCGAGCCCAAGCGGCTCCCGCTGCGCAACCCCCTGACGATGAAGCCGACGCCGTAGCCGGCACTGCGAGCCTTCATCGGCGCTTGCGGAAGCCGGCGGGCGATCAGAGGCACCATGCGCTCGCCCGCCGGCTTCCGTCCGCGCGCCGACGAAGACGCGCGCACCTCTACCGCGTGTGCCGAGACCAGCGGGCGATCTGAGGTACCATGCGCTCGCCCGCCGGCTTCCGTCCGCGCGCCGACGAAGACGCGCGCACCTCTACCGCGTGTGCCGAGACCGGCGGGCGATCTGAGGCACCATGCGCTCGCCCGCCGGCTTCCGCGAGCGCCGCTGAAGGCGGGCCCTGACTGTTCGCAGGAGACACAGCGCATGCCTCAGCCCGTGCGTCACACGCTGGACCTTCCCTCGGGCTTCGCCTCGCGGGAGGCGGCGCTCTTCGTCGCCCAGCTCGACGATCAGAGCCGGCGACTGCTCGAGCACACGCGCGGCCTGACTGCCGCGGCACTCGGCTGGCAGCCGGCGCCCGGCCAGAACACGATGGGCATCCTCCTCGCCCACGTCGCCTACTACGAGGTCTTCTGGGACCGACTGGTCCTCGAGGACCGGCCGCTGCCCGTCGAGGTTCGGGACGTGCTCGGCCTCGATCGGGAGGAGGTCGGCACCCCCCTGCCACCCGGCGGCGCCCCGCCGGCGGCGCTCGCCGGGCGCGAGATCGCCTTCTTCCACGACCTGCTCGGCCGGGCCCGGGCGCACACGCACACGCTCGCGCGCCGGCTCGGCGACGCGGACCTGGGGCGCGAGATCACGATAGGGTGGCCGGACGGGAGCCAGTACGTCTACACGCCGCGTTGGGCGCTCTATCACATGCTCGAGCACGAGGCCGCGCACCAGGGCCAGCTCCTCCTCCTGCGGCACCAGTTTCGCGAAGGGGGCGCCCCCTCCTGAGCGACGCTCCCCCCCGGCCGTCCTCCCTCGCACGGCCAGACTGGGCCGACGCGCGCTCCTCTTCTTTCCTCTTGCCCGCCTGGTGTCCTGTCCCGGGAGTAGCTCGACCGATCTCGGGCCCTCGCGGCCCTGGCCGCGTTGCGCCTCCTCCGAAACCGGAAGAGGTTGCGCCGTCGGCGCGCCTGGCCCGGGCCGCTGCGAGCCTCCGACTGTGTCAACCTGCCCTCCGGGACAGGACACCAACCCCGAGTTGCTCTATGCTCGGGAGTGGTCTCCTGCCGGGCGGGAACGAGTCGAGGTCGCCGATGTCCACGCCAAGGATACTCGCCACTCTGGCAGTCGTGGTGCTCACGGTCGGCTCGGCCGCCGGGGCCGAAGGGCGCGTCCGCCTGGGCCTCGAGGGCGGGCTCAACTATGGCCGGACCACCTGGTCCCGGCCCGCGATCCTGGATCCGCAGTCCAAGTTCCGGCCGGCCTGGTCGGCGGGACTCGCGCTCGACGTGCCCCTGGTCTCGCGGCTCTCCCTCGCCACGGGCCTCCGCTACCTCGAGTACGGCGAGCGGCTCGAGGTCATCGTGGAGTCGCCCTCCAGCACCATGTCCTTCGACCGCCACTGGGTCTGGAGGTATCTGGACGTTCCCGTCCACCTGCGCTTCCGTCCCGCGGGGGCGCGGGGGTTCTACATCGGCGCGGGGCCCGAGGTGAGCTACCTCCTCACGGTCTGGCACAAGGCCGAGGCGCTGGGCGGAATCACGATCGTCAAGCGGGCCCTGTGGCCGGCCGCCTCGCCGAACGGCCAGATCTTCGAGGAGGCCGGGACTTTCGACGCGGATCCGAACGGGCAGTTCCGCCGCTGGAACCTGGCGCTCTCGGGCGGCGTCGGCTTCGAGCTGCCCCGCGCCGGCCGCACCCCCTTCGCCGAGGTGCGCTACGCGCAGGGGCTCACGAACGTCGCCAAGACCGCCGGCGTCGAGCGCCACACGCGAGGCTTCGAGGCCCTGGTCGGCCTGTTGTGGTGAGAGCCTCCGCCGCGTCTCCGGACGGACGGCACAGGGCCAGCGCCTGAGCCGGCGGGCGCCCTGCGCGCGCGTGACGTCTGCCGCGTCTCGGGACGGACGGCGCAGGACCCGCACCTGACCCGGCCGGCGCGCCGGCGCGCGCCTCGCTACTCGGCGGCGAACTCCTCGAGACGCTGGAGCGCCTCGTCGAAGACGGCGGGCTCGGGGATGAGGCTCAGGACCAGGTAGCCCTCACCCGCGAAGTCGTAGAAGTGCCCGGGATGCACGGCCACGCCTCGGCGCAGCAGACCGAGCGCCCAGGCCTCCTCGCTCCGCAGCCGCGGCACCCGCAGCACCGCCACCCAGCCGCCCTGCGCGCGCAGGACGGCCAGCTCGGGCCGGCGGGCGACCAGCGCGTCGAGTCGGCCTCGGTTCGTCTTCACGCGATCGCGCACGCGCCACTGGAAGGCGTGGCGCGCGGCCAGCAGGTCGGGGAGCGCGACCTGCACCGGCGTCGAGACCGAGAGGAAGAGATCCGCGATCCACTCGAGCCCGCGCAGCGCCTCCGCCCGGGCCGCCTCCGGACCGCCGGCGACGATCCAGCCGAGCTTGAGCTGCGGCATGCCGCACACCTTGGAGAGCCCGCTCAGGACGAAGGTGGGCACCCGCGCCGCGCCGATGAAGCTGGGCAGTCGCGGCACCCCGGGCCACGCGAAGTCGGCGAAGACCTCGTCGGCGACGACGGCCGCGCCGTGCCGCCCGCACAGCCTCTCGAGCGCGGCGCGCTCCGCCGCGTCCAGGCACGAGCCGGTGGGGTGGTTGGGCTGGACCACGATCACGCCGCGCACGTCCGCGGCGAAGGCCTGCTCGAGGGACGGCAGATCCAGGTGCCAGTCGCCGTCGTAAGCCAGGCGATAGGACCGCAGGTGCACGCCCTCGAGGGCGGCGAGCGGCTCGAAGAGCGGATAGCTGGGCGCCGGCACCAGGAAGGCGTCGCCGGGGTCGGCGAGCAGGCGGAAGAGGTGCGCGTACGACTCGCTCGTCCCCGCGGTCAGCACCATGGACCCGGGGTCCACCGGCGTGCCCCGCTCGCCGTAGTACGTCGCCACCGCCTCGCGCGCCGCGAGCCGGCCCCGCGGGTCGGGCTCGTAGCGCTCGGCCTCCTCGCGAGCCAGGGCCGCCATCTCCTCGGGGCCGGCGCCGCCCAGGCCCACGCGCGTGGGGTTCGTCTCCGTGAGATCCAGCAGCGGCTCGCCCGCGGCGCGCTGCTCCTCGAGGAGACGCGACCAGGCGTTGGGGGCGAAGTCGGACGGCAGGCGGCGGGAGAGCACGAGCGCACGATACGGGGGCGCTCCCCACCAGGCAAACGAACGCGGCGGATCCAGCGCCGCGGCCTCGCTCGAGGGGCGAGGCCATGCGTCGCCGGCGGCCGGCGCCTGGTGTCCTCTCCGGGAGCAGCTCGAGAGATCTCGGAGCCCTCGCGGCCCTGGCGGCGTCGCGCCTCCTCCGAAACCAGAGCCGGTTGCGTCGTCCGCGCGCCTTGCGAGGGCCGCTGCAGGCCTCCGTCCTGTGTCAACCTACCCCCGAGACCGGGCGCTTACGTGCCCTCGCTCCAGCTCCTCAGGTAGCGCTCCTGCTCGGGCGTGAGCACGTCGATGGCGATGCCCATGGTCTTCAGCTTGAGCCGCGCCACCTCCTGGTCGATGTGCGCCGGCACGACATGCACGTCCCGGGTCAGCGTCTTCGCCTTCTTCTTCAGGTACTCCAGCGACAGGGACTGGTTGGCGAAGGACATGTCCATGACCATGGCCGGGTGCCCCTCCGCCGCCGCCAGGTTGATGAGCCGCCCCTCGCCCAGCAGGCAGATCTTCTTGCCGCCGCGCAGCGTGAACTCCTCGACGAAGGGCCGGACCGCGCGGCGCTTGGTGGACATGCGCGCCAGCGCCGGGATGTCGATCTCGACGTTGAAGTGCCCGCTGTTGGCCACGATCGCCCCGTCCTTCATGGCGGCGAAGTGCTCGCGGCGGAGCACGGACTTGTTGCCGGTCAGAGTCACGAACAGGTCGCCACGCGGCGCCGCCTCGGCCATCGAGACCACCTGGTAGCCGTCCATCTGCGCCTCGAGAGCGCGGACCGGGTTCACCTCGGTGACGAGCACCGTGGCGCCGTGGCCCTTCACCCGCATGGCCACGCCCCGCCCGCACCAGCCGTAGCCGGCGATCACCACCGTCGAGCCGGCGATCAGCATGTTCGTGCTGCGCAGGATGCCGTCCATGGTGCTCTGGCCGGTGCCGTAGCGGCTGTCGAAGAAGTGCTTGGTCTCGGCGTCGTTGATGGCGACGACCGGGTAGCGCAGCGTCTTGTCCGCCGCCATCGCCCGCAGGCGCGTCACGCCGGTCGAGGTCTCCTCGGTGCCGGCCATCACGTCCTTGAGGTAGCCGCGCTTCTTCGTGTGGAGCACGGTCACCAGGTCGCAGCCGTCGTCCATCGTAATCTGCGGCTTGTGGTCGATGGCCGAGAGGATGTGAGAGTAGTAGACGCTGTTGCTCTCGCCCTTGATCGCGAAAA
>JAWOLC010000020.1:0-4881 GCA_033853925.1 Candidatus Eiseniibacteriota bacterium | reverse complement strand
CCGCGCGCCGCGACCTCGCGGCGGGCGGAGGATTCGGCGCGCGGCCAGGGCGCGGTCGAGCCGCGCGGCTCGCGGCGCCTACGAGGCGGCGAAGAGGTCGCCGGTCCGGCCGGCGGGCTTCGCGAAGCGCGCCTCGAGATCCAGCAGCTTGCGCTTGCGAGGCAGGCCGCCGCCATAGCCGGTGAGGCTGCCGTCGGCGCCGATCACCCGGTGGCAGGGAACGACGATCGCGACGGGATTGCGGTTGTTTGCCAGTCCCACCGCCCGCGTGGCCTTGGGCTGCCCGATCGCCTTGGCGATCTGGCCATAGGTGCGGGTCTCGCCATAGGGGATCGCGCACAGCGTCCGCCAGACCCTGAGCTGGAAGTCGCTGCCCACCAGGTCGAGGGGGAGGCCGAATCCCTTCACGGTTCCGCAGAAGTATCCCTCGAGCTGGTCCACCACCGGCTTCAGGTCCAGGAGCGAGGGCTCCCACTTCGCGTCGGGGACTTCCGGGGCGTGGGCGCCGAACACGCGCTTGAGGCTCTTGCGCTCCATGAACTCGACGAAGCGCAGCCCGCGCTCCGTGCGGGCCAGGAACAGAAGCCCGAGCGGCGAGGACATGACGTGGTAGGCGACTCTCACCTCGGCAGCATAGCCGAGGCGGAGGGCGCGTCCAAGGGGGGCGAGCGCAGCCGCGAGAGTGCGTCGGGCGCGGCGCGGCCGGCCGCCCGACTCAGGCGGGGTGCGCGCTTCGGGTGCCGGCTCCGCGTCGCGGCCACCAGCGCCCCACGCGCCCGCGGTAGCTCCGGTACTCGTCGCCGAAGCGTGACTCCAGCGCCGCCTCCTCGCGCCCCACGCGCGCCCGGGTCGCCGCCGCCATGAGCAGCACCAAGGGCAGGGGCGCCGCGCTCCGGAAGGCCAGCATCGCTCCCAGGTTGGCGAGCAGGGCACCGGCGTAGCCCGGGTGCCGCATCCAGGCGTAGACCCCAGTGGTCTCGAGCGCGTGACCGTGCCGCACCTCGATGATGGGGGAGAAGCGCGCGCCCAGGCGGCGCATCGCCAGGATGCGCAGGAGGAACCCGGCCGCGGCCAGCGCCACCCCCGCCCAGCCGAGGGCGACCCCTCCCGGCAGAAGCCACAGTCCGAGCCGCTCGCTCCAGGCGGCGAGCATCGGCCCGAGGAGCGGCACGAGCACGAGCGTGGCCAGCACGATCGGCCGCTCGGCTCGCTTCTCCGCGGGGTCGCGGGGCCGGGGTCGTCGCGACCCCGCGAGCGCCCCGTAGCCCGCCGCCCACACGAGCAGCAGGCCCACGGCGCGCGGATGGTGCAGGAGCGCGTGCGCTCCCCCCACGCCCACGGCCAGGAGCGCCGCATCGAGGACGAGCATGGCGAAGCCGCCGAGCAGGGCGAAGGCGGGGCGGTGCGCGGGAGCGGCCGGGGTCTCGGACATGGGAGCGGGAATCTATCAATTTGGCCGCGAGGCGTCATGGGCTTAGCCTCCGTCTCGCGTTCCACCTTCGTCGCGGAGGCAGGCCATGGAATTCCTCGCGCCCTTTCATCCGCAGATCACGCACGCCCCCATCGTGCTGCTCATCGTGGGCCTGCTGTTCGAGATCGTCGGCAGGCTCACGGACCTGGACTGGTGGCGGAAGGCCGCGTTCGTGCTGCTGGCCCTGGGCGTCCTCGGCGCAGGGGCGGCCCTGCTCTCGGGCGGGCCCGCCGGCGACGCGGCCGAGGATCACGGCGTGCCCGGCGCCGTCGTGGACGCCCACGAGCGCGCCGCCGACCTGACCTTCTACCTGGGGATCGCCGCCCTGGTGCTGCGCGCCGCGGCGGCCGTCTCGCGCCGGGCCAGGGCGGCCGCCGCGAGCCTCGCCCTCGTGCTGTGGATCGCGACCGCCGTCATGGTCGGCGTGACCGGCCACCGGGGCGGCAAGCTCGTCTTCGACTACGGCGCGGCGGTGCGGGTGAAGGGGCGGTTCGTCTCCGCGCCGGCGAAGACGCCGGCGGCCGGCGGCCCGACCGCCCCGGCGCCGGGGCGGCCAGGCGAGAACTGAGGCGCGCGGCGCTACTCGAAGACCAGCTCGCGCGCCCGCCAGTCGATCGTCACGCGCCGTCCGCGCAGGAAGTCCCCGGCGAGCAGCGCATCGCGGCGCACACCGTGCCGCCAGAGCTCCGCCGAGTCGAGGGCGCCCGACCAGCCGCGCACGTTGTCCTTGACCACGCCGCCCACGGCGATCGTGGGGACCTGCACCGCCGCCCAGCGCGGGCCGCGCAGCAGGGCGCCCGCGCCTCCCACCGCCCGTGACACCGCGCCCGGCCGGACGCCCACCTCCTCGAAGACCTCCGGGGGAGCGGCCACGCCGCAGCCCGGCATGCCGGTCTCGAGCAGCAGGGCCATGCGGCGGCCGCCGTTGAGGGTGCCGTGCAGGGTGATCTCGCCTTCCCCCCACAGCTCGAAGGGAACGCGCACCGCTTCCGCGTCCGAGGCTGCGCTCGCCGGAGCACCCGTGGCGAGATCGGGGCGCCGGAGCACGAGGAGGCTCTTCCGGTAGTCGAGCGTGGGCGTGAAGCGCTCGAGGAGGCGGACGCCGATCACGCCGGCGACGGTCTCGCCCTGCGGATTCACCTCCAGGCTCCAGCGGCGGAGCGAGGTCACGGCCGCGGGCATCCGCTCGATCCGCAGGCTCCCCAGCTCCAGGCGCCGCACCCACGCCCCCCTCGCGCCCACGTGCGTGCCGTTCCAGTAGATGGGCCACTGCTCGGGCAGCGTCGTCACGCCACAGCGCCGGGCCGCCGACGGATCCAGGATCAGATCAGCCGCCCCGGTGTCGATCGCGAGCAGGACGCTCTGGCCTTCGAGCTTCGCCTTGACCAGGGGTACGGGCCAGGCCCGGACCCACGAGATCTGCACCTCGGCCGGACCCTGGATCTCCCACGCTCCCTCCGCGGCGGCGAGCCGCTCGAGCAGGGAAGCTCGCCCGGGCTGGCCCACGGCCTCCGCCAGCGCGGCGGCCTCCTTCCACCGGCCGAGCCGCACGCGGGCGTCGAAGAGGTCCTGGGCCGTCTCGGGGACGCGGGCCACGAGGGGCGCGAGCAGGCTCTCGGCTCGCGCGGGCTCGCCGCGGAAGAGGGCGATCTTGCCGAGCCCCGCCGTGGCGGCCTCGTCTCCGGGCGCCAGACTCATGGCCCGCGCGAACAGCCGGCCGGCCTCGTCCAGATCGCCGAGGCGCAGGTGGGCCAAGGCCAGCGTGTCGAGGCGGGCCGCCGTGAGCGGCTGCCCCACGGTGTCGCGCGCCGCGTAGCGCAGCTCGAGCTGAGCCTCACGGAAGGTGGGGTCCGGCTGCAGCCAGTCGGCGCGGGCCCTTGCCGCCACGACCGGGAGCGCCAGGAGCGCCGCGAGCAGGAGGCGGGGAGCGAAGCTGCCACGAGGCACGCGCATCAGGCACCCAGGAAGCGGCAGGCCACGTTCAGCAGCACCCGCGCGCCGATCTCGAGACAGCCTTCGTCCACGTCGAAGCGCGGGTGGTGGTGCATGTGCACCAGGCCGCGCGCCGGGTTCCGCGAGCCGATGGCCACGAAGGCCCCCGGCACCTCGTGCAGGAAGGCCGAGAAGTCCTCGCCGCCCATGGTGCGGATGTGGGTGACGATGTTCTCCTCCCCGACGATCTCGGCCGCGGCCTCGTGGGCCAGCTCCGCCATGGCCGGGTCGTTCACCGTGGGGCGGTTGAAGCGCTCGTACTCGATCTCGGCCGTGCAGCCCAGCGCTCCCGCCACGCCGTGCACGATGCGCTCGAAGCGGCCCGGCAGCTCCTGCCAGAGCCCGGGGTCGAAGGTGCGCACGGTGCCGTTCATCCACGCGCTCTCGGGGATGATGTTGAAGGCCGTTCCGGCGCGGACCTGCGTCACGCTCACGACCACCTCGAGGAGCGGGTCGGTGCCGCGGCTGGCGATGGTCTGCAGGGCCGTGACGACGTGAGCCAGCGCCACCACCGGGTCCACGCCCTGGTGCGGGGCCGCGGCGTGCGCGCCCTTGCCCGCGAGGCTCACGCGGAACTCGTCCACCGAGGCCATCCAAGGTCCGCTCGTCACCCCCACCTTGCCCACGTCGAGATCCTGCCAGACGTGGACGCCGAAGGCCACGTCCACGGCCGGCTCGCGCAGAACGCCGTCCGCGATCATGGCCAGGGCGCCGCCGCCGTGCTCTTCGGCGGGCTGGAAGCAGAGCTTGATCGTGCCGGCGAGTCGCGGAGACTCGGCCACGAGCTGGCGCGCCACGCCGAGGAGCATCGAGACGTGGCAGTCGTGCCCGCAGGCGTGCATCCGGCCGTCCAGCCGCGAGCGATAGGGAACCTCGTTCTCCTCCTGGATCGGGAGCGCGTCCATGTCGGCGCGCAGCAGCACGGTCTTCCCTGCCCCGCGGCCGCCGCGGATGGTGGCGACCACGCCGGTCTTCCCCACGCCGGTGCGCGGCTCGAGGCCGAGAGCGCGCAGCTTGCCGGCGATCGTCCCCGCCGTGCGCGTCTCCTGGAAAGCCGTCTCGGGGTGCGCATGCAGGTCGCGCCGGATCTCGATCAGCTCCTGGATGTCTGCGGCGCCCAGGCTGCGGCTCTGCGTGCTCATGGCGGTCCCCCCGGGTGGAGAACGGGGATGATAGCGCCGCGGCCTGGGCGCGGTCCTACTTCTTCTGAGTGGTGTCCGGTGGGGCGGGCGCCGGCGGTGCCACCGCCGGCGGCGCCGCAGCCGGAGGTGCCACAGCCGGAGGTGCCACAGCCGGAGGTGCCACAGCCGGAGGTGCCACAGCCGGAGGTGCCGGGGTGGCCGGTGGCACCGCCTCCCCCTGCTTCAGCATCCGCCGCCGCTCCACCTCCTTCTTCAACACCTCCTTGTTCAGCACCG